>NZ_JAHDIG010000018.1 GCF_020630935.1 Bernardetia sp. | reverse complement strand
CTCAATTATGGCTTTTTTTTAAACTTTTTCAAAATCTTTTGTCAGAGGACTGAGAAACTTTTTACAGAAAAATGTCTAATTTTGTTTTTATTTATCCTAAATGACGACTCAATCTCTCGTTTATGGTTGAATCAATTACAAATTAAAATAAATGCGTTTTTATATTATTGCTGGTGAAAAGTCTGGTGATTTACACGCTTCAAATTTAGTCGAAGCGTTAAAAAAGGAATATCCATCAGCTATTTTTAGAGGATTTGGAGGCGATTTGATGGAAAAAAACGGAGTAATACTTGCCAAACACTACCGAGAAACGGCATTTATGGGTTTTTTTGAAGTGATTCAAAACTTAGGTACTATACAAAAACTACTCTCTTTTTGTAAGAAAGATATTTTAGAGTTTCGCCCAGATGCCGTCATTTTTGTAGATTATCCTGGATTTAATCTTCGTATTGCAAAATATTTGAGAAATTATTATTCAAAAAAAACTACTTCATCAACTACAAAAACTCCAAAACTATTCTATTACATCTCTCCCAAGCTTTGGGCGTGGAATCAATCAAGAGCAAAGCAAATCAAAAGAAATATTGATTATATGTTTTCTATTCTGCCTTTTGAAATTGATTTCTATAAAAAGTTTGATTTTGATAGAATAACTTATGTTGGCAATCCACTTTTTGATGCTATAGAAAACTATACGCCTAATAGTAATTTTTTAATAGAAAATAATCTGAAAGGCAAAGTAAATAATTCTTCTACAAATTCTACTCAAAAAATAATAGCACTTTTAGCAGGCAGTAGAAAGCAAGAAGTAAAGTCTTTGTTGCCTCTGATGATAGAAGTAGTTAAGAAGTTTAGAACAGATAAAAGTATAGATTACAAATTCGTTTTGGCAGGAGTTTCTAGTTTAGAGGAAAGTTTGTACGACGAAGCAAAAAACAATGGAATACAACTAATTTTTGAACAAACTTATGATTTACTCTCACATGCAGATGCTGCCATTGTAGCCTCTGGAACAGCTACGTTAGAAACAGCACTTTTTCAAGTTCCACAAGTAGTAGTCTATAAAGTAAATGCCATTACGTATCAGATAGCAAAGTTGGTCATTAAAGTAAAATGGGTGTCGCTTGTCAATCTGATAGCCAACAAGGAAGTGGTAAAGGAACTTTTACAGCACGATGCTACCGTAGAAAAAGTTAGCGAGGAGCTAAGGCTACTTTTAGATGAAAATAGTGAAAGACATATTCTTGTAAAAAATGAATATAAAAATCTTCAACATCAGATTCAAACAGAAGGAGTTTCTATTCGCACAGCAAAAAAGATAAAAGAAATCTTATAAATTTTCAGTAGTCAGATATATTTTGTCGTATTTTAAAAGCTAAATTATATTAATTTCAAATTAGAATGAAATTTTGTAAGTTTGTTTAATACACAAATATTACTATTAAATCTTATCACGGTTAATTTTGTAAAGTTCATTTCTCCATAGGCTTGGATTTGCTAACTCAAGCCTATGGAGAAATAGACATTATTTTTGCTAAATTACTAACAGTCAGACTTGTAAAAAACGTGATAACTTTTATTACCAAGAAAATATTTACTTCCCCCAACTATATAAGTAACACAATAAAATATATTGAAAACTCTACTCTCAAAAATACAGATAAAAATAAACGAACGAGTTTATCTAAAAGACCCAGAAAGCTCTCCACTTGGAAGGAAAATAGTACGCCAAAGTACATTACTCATTGATGAAATAGGATTAGAAAATTTCACATTTAAAAAATTAGCAAAGGAAATAGGTTCTACAGAAGCCTCTGTCTATCGTTATTTTGAAAATAAACACAAACTGCTTATTTACTTAGTGTCTTGGTATTGGAACTGGATGGAATATCAACTTGTATTTCAAACTAGCAATTTAGAATGTGCTGAAAAAGTATTAGAAACTGCCCTTGCAACGCTTGCAAAACCACTTGAGATTGATAACCAGTATGATAGCATAGATGCAAAGGCTTTGCATAGAATTGTAGTTTCCGAATCGGCAAAGGCATATCTTACCAAGGAAGTGGATAGTGATAATAAAGAAGGCTATTTTGCCAGTTATAAAAGGCTGACTCACCGAGTAGCTGATATGATTTTAAAGCTCAAACCGAATTATAAATATCCTAATGCGCTTGTTTCTATTATTATGGAAAGCTCACACCAACAAAGTTATTTTGCCAAGCATTTTCCTTCTCTCACAGAAGTAAGAGGAGATGATAATGAAAAAACGCTAATAGAGTTTTTGACTGATTTGGTTTTTAATGCTTTGAAGGTAGAACGCTCAAAATAATCTATTACTTTTCGTAACATAATAAGTTGTGAAAAAGTGTGTTATTTGCTATCAAAAAATTATCTTTGCGATAGATTAGAAAAAAATAAAATTTTATTACAACACATTTATAAAACACAGCGATTTATGATTATTGGTGTTCCAATGGAAATCAAGACCGACGAGAGTCGTGTTGCCCTTACAGTAGGTGGTGTAGCCGAGCTTATTCACCACGGACATACAGTTTATATTCAAAAAGGTGCAGGAGTTGGAAGTGGCTTTCCAGACGAAATGTATGAAAGCGTTGGAGGAAAAATATTACCTACCATTGAAGATGTATATGCGATTGCAGATATGATAATGAAGGTAAAAGAGCCGATTGAGCCAGAATACAAACTTATCAGAGAGAATCAAGTAGTCTTTACTTACTTCCATTTTGCTTCTTCAGAGCCTCTCACAAAAGCTATGATAGAATCAAAAGCGATTTGTATTGCTTATGAAACAGTAGAAGAAGCTGGTGGTTCTTTACCTCTTTTGATTCCGATGTCGGAAGTAGCAGGGCGTATGGCAATTCAGCAAGGTGCAAAATATTTAGAAAAGCCAGTAAAAGGACGTGGTATTCTTTTAGGAGGAATCCCAGGAGTACAGCCAGCAAAAGTACTTGTTTTGGGTGGTGGAATTGTAGGAACACAAGCAGCAAAAATGGCGGCTGGTTTGGGAGCAGATGTTACCATTATGGATATTAGTTTGCCTCGTATGCGTTACCTAGATGATGTTATGGCTGAAAACGTAACAACAATTATGTCGAATCAATACAACATTGAGCAAGCTGTACAAGAATCTGATTTGATTGTTGGTGCAGTATTGATTCCAGGAAGAAAAGCTCCACGTTTAGTTACTCGTGAGATGCTCAAACTTATGCGCCCAGGTACTGTACTTGTAGATGTAGCTGTTGATCAAGGAGGATGTTTTGAAACTACAAAGCCAACAACTCACCGTGAGCCTATTTATATTATTGATGATGTGGTGCATTATTCTGTAGCCAATATGCCAGGAGCAGTGCCTTACACTTCAACAGTTGGACTAACAAACGCAACTTTCCCTTATGCTATTCAGCTTGCTAACAAAGGATGGGAAAGAGCATGTAAAGAAAACAAAGAGCTTCTATTAGGACTCAATATCGTAAAAGGTGATGTAGTTTATGAAGGCGTAGCAGAAGCATTTGATCTGCCTTACGTAGATGTGAACACTGTTTTGGAAAGAGAGATGACTCACTAATCTATACTTTGCATTTATATAAAATGCTCCAACCTCTTTAGAAAACTATTTTCTAAAGAGGTTTTTTATTATGTTTAAACGTATTTTGAATAGACAAATAGAGATTCTAAGTATATTATATCTTAAAATTTACGATATTTGTTGCTTGCGCATTTTACACTTGTGCAAGATTTTATACATTCTTTGTCCTAAAAACTGAATGTGTAATGAAACTTTAGCAGAACTGTTTTTTTTTGAAAAGCAGTTCTCTGTTTTTATTTATCTTGATATTCAAACCAAACGTTTCAACACGACCAATAAGCCATGAAAAAAGTCATCTATTTATGTTTATTTCTCTCATCTATTCTATTTTTTTCTAGTTGTACAGATACTAAAGACACAGCTACTATGAAACTTCCTACTGGAATTTGGAAAGGGACACTTCAGCAAGAGGGTGCAGTTTTACCTTTCAATTTTGAAGTTAATTATACTCAAAATGATACTATCCCTACTTTTACATTACTCAACGGAGAAGAAAAAATCATTTTAGATGAGGTAACAAAAGAAGGAACTACCTATACTATTCCAATGCACATTTTTGAGGGAGAAATAGTAGCAGTATGGAATCCTGTGGCTAATACAATGACAGGAAAATGGAATCGTAGAAGCTTTACTAACTCTAGCTCATTAGATTTTTCGGCTACTCCAAATACAAAAACTCGTTTTGATGCGCAGCAAGAACCAAAATTTGATTTAGCAGGAAAGTGGGAAACTTATTTTGTGTCTGGCGTAGATTCTAGTCAAGCATTAGGTGTTTTTGAAAAAGTAGAAAACACAGACGTAAAAGGAAATTTGAAAGGAACATTTTTGACTTCGACAGGCGATTATCGCTATCTTTTTGGAAGTGTCGCAGGTGATTCTTTATACTTATCTTGTTTTGATGGCTCACATGCATTTTTGTTTGTGGCTAAAGCAGAAGATGAAAATACACTCAAAGGAAAATTTTGGTCTGGCAAGGCACAACCTAGAGATTTTGTAGCTACTCGTAATGAAAGTTTTACACTTCCAAAGGCTGATACACTTACTTATTTGAAAGAAGGGTATGAAACAATCACTTTTGAGTTTCCAAACCTAGAGGGCAAATCAGTTTCTTTGAATGCTCCAAAATACGACGGAAAAGTAAAAATTGTTCAGCTTTTGGGTTCTTGGTGTCCAAATTGCATGGATGAAACTAATTTCCTAACAGAACTCTACAAAGCATACCATCCAAAAGGATTAGAAATCATCGGACTAGCTTACGAGCAAACTGAAGATTTTGAAGAAGCAAAGAAACGTTTGGAAAGAATGAATAAGCGTTTGAATGTAGAGTATGAAATTCTTTTTGCTGGACGTGCAGACAAAGATTTTGCTGCCGAAACTTTGCCTATGCTAAATCATGTGATGTCGTTTCCAACTACAATTTTTATAGACAAAGCTGGAAAAGTAAGAAAAATACACACAGGTTTTTCTGGAAAAGGAACAGGAGAATATTACGACAATTATGTAGAAGAGACTACAAATTTTGTTGAAATGCTTTTGAGTGAGTAATAAAAAATCTCCTTAACACCAATATTTTACTATTTTTGTAAACCTTCAAAACTGAAAAAAATAAGACATTAACATTTTAGAATGAAAAAAGCACTCATTACAGGAATCACTGGACAAGATGGCGCATATATGGCGCAACTTCTTCTAAACAAAGGATACGAAGTTCACGGTATCAAACGCAGAAGTTCACTTTTCAATACCGACAGAATTGACCATCTGTATCAAGACCCACACGTTGATAATTATCGTTTTAAGTTGCATTATGGCGACTTGACAGATTCTACCAACCTTATTCGCATTATTCAAGAAGTTCAGCCAGACGAAATTTATAACTTGGGTGCAATGTCGCATGTGAAAGTAAGTTTTGATATGCCTGAATATGTTGCTAATGTAGATGCAATGGGAACACTTCGTATTTTGGAAGCAGTTCGTATTTTGAATTTGACAGAAAAAACTCGTATTTATCAAGCCTCTACTTCCGAGCTCTATGGTTTGGTACAGGAAGTTCCACAATCTGAAAAAACGCCATTTTATCCTCGTTCGCCGTATGCAGTAGCTAAAATGTATGGTTTTTGGATTACAGTAAACTATAGAGAAGCCTACGGAATGTATGCTTGTAATGGAGTTTTATTCAACCACGAAAGCCCAATTCGTGGGGAAACTTTTGTAACTCGTAAAATTACTCGTGCTACGGCAAGAATTGCGCTTGGTTTGCAAGACAAAGTGTATTTAGGAAACCTAAATGCAAAACGAGATTGGGGACACGCAAAAGACTATGTAGAGGCAATGTATTTGATTCTACAACAAGAAAAGGCAGAAGATTTTGTTATTGCTACGGGTATTACTACAACAGTAAGAGATTTTTGTAGGCTTGCTTTTGGAGAATTGGGTATTGAGCTTGAATTTGTAGGCGAAAACGAGGAAGAAAAAGGCATTGTAAAATCTTGTTCAAATCCAGACTATCAGATTGAAGAAGGTACAGAAGTAATTGCTGTTGATGCTCGTTATTTCCGTCCAACAGAAGTAGATTTACTCATTGGAGATGCTACCAAAGCTCAACAAAAATTGGGTTGGAAACCAAAATATGATTTGAAAGCATTAGTTACAGATATGGTTCGTTCGGATGTAGAACTCTTTAAGAAAGATAAATATCTTCAAGAAGGAGGACATAGAACGATGAATTATTATGAGTAGATTTTTCAGTTAGCAGTAAACAGTTACCAGTAATCAGTAAAATACAGTGTTAATTTTCATTAGTACATTACTGTATTTGCAGAACTTACAGATAATATTGCTTTACTCTTGGCACAAGTTTAAAGTGATTGATGTTTAATTATTATTGTATTTACATTAATCACTAAACATTAATCACTAATCATTAAGATAAAATGAAAATATACATCGCAGGACACCGTGGAATGGTAGGTTCAGCCATCAAAAAGGAACTTGAAAAGCAGGGGTATTCTAACTTTGTTACTCGTACTTCAAAAGAGCTTGACCTTCGCAACCAGCAGGCTGTCAATGATTTTTTTGAGCAAGAAAAACCAGATTGGGTATTTTTGGCAGCAGCTAAAGTAGGTGGCATTTGGGCAAATAATACGTATCGTGGAGAATTTATCTACGATAATTTAATGATGGAATGTAATATCATTGAAGCTGCACGAAGAACAAACGTAAAAAAACTCATGTTTTTGGGTTCTTCGTGTATCTATCCAAAACTTGCGCCACAGCCTCTCAAAGAAGAATATCTCTTGACAGGACTTTTAGAACCGACTAATGAGCCGTATGCGATTGCAAAAATTGCTGGTATAAAACTTTGCGAAGCGTATAGAAGTCAGTACGATTGCAATTTTATCTCTGTAATGCCTACAAACCTATATGGAGAAGGTGATAACTATGATTTGATGAATTCTCACGTCTTACCTGCGCTTATCCGAAAATTTCATCTAGGAAAATGCTTGGAACAAAACAACTGGGAAGGCATCAGAAATAATCTGCGCCATTTTTTGGTGGAAGGAAAAGATATGAGTGAGCTTTCAGAAGGAGAAATTTTGGAAGTCTTGAATAAATACGGTATTCGAAAGTCTAAAGACGGAAAAAATATTGAAGTAGAAGTTTGGGGTACTGGTTCTCCAAAAAGAGAATTTCTCCATGCTGATGACTTGGCAGAAGCCTGTATCTATCTAATGCACAATTATGATGATTCAAGCCTTGTAAATATAGGTACAGGGGAAGATTTGAGCATTAAAGATTTGGCTTTGCTTGTCAAGCAAACAGTTGGTTTTGAGGGTGAACTTGTTTTTGATACTTCTAAGCCAGACGGAACACCAAGAAAATTAATGAGTGTAGATAAACTCACTTCTTTAGGTTGGAAATACAAAATTTCATTAGAGGAAGGAGTTAAGAAGGTGTATCAGAATGTACTTACAGATATTATTGCTTGATTCTGAACTTATCAGAAAATATAATTCAAAATGCTAGATTCTATTAAGAGTCTAGCATTTTTTTGTTTTGAATTCTTGTTTCTAAAATATAAACCATTAGTTATAAGTAGTCGGACACAAATAATTTACATTTAATGTAACAGTAAGACAACTTTACCTCTGCTCTGTGACACACAGCGCAGTATTTTTACAATAAAGAACAGTGTAAACTAAATATGTCCGAGTACTTACCAAAATCACTTATGTCGTTACTGCCTTCTATTGGAATGAACTAATTGGAAATGAAGCTCAGTCTCGTATAGCAAACCAAAAATAGAAAAACAGCGTAATGACATTACGTTAGTAGCTTTGTAAATATAGACTAATGTGTAAATGCCTTTTGTTAGCATCAGAACTAAAAAAATTCCTATCTTTGCAAATTGATACAAATACTAGCTTACTGATTGCTCTTAATCGGTAATTGCTAAATGATAACTGCTAACTGAAAAACACTTTGGATTCTCCTAACTTCATAGATTACGTAAAATTATTTCTTCGTTCTGGCAAAGGTGGTGCTGGTTCTACACATTTTCGCAGAGAAAAACACGTTCCACTAGGAGGTCCTGATGGTGGAGATGGTGGACGTGGAGGTCATATTATTCTTCGTGCTAATGCTCAACTTTGGACACTTCTACATTTGCGCTACCAAAAACACGTTTTTGCACAAGATGGAGAAAACGGAAGTGGACAGAAAAGTTATGGAAAACAAGGCGAAGACACTATTTTAGAAGTTCCGTTGGGAACAGTTGTAAAAGATGCCGAAACAGGAGAAAAAGTAGCCGAAGTATTGGAAGACGGACAAGAAGTTATCATTCTACACGGAGGACGAGGAGGTTTAGGCAATTTTCATTTTCGCAATTCTATCAATCAAGCTCCTGAATATTCTCAACCAGGAGAGCCTTTTACAGAAGGTTGGTTTACGCTAGAACTAAAGGTTTTGGCAGATGTGGGTTTGGTAGGCTTTCCAAATGCAGGAAAATCAACACTGCTTTCTGTGATTTCGGCAGCCAAGCCAAAAATTGCAAATTATGCTTTTACTACGCTTGTTCCTAATTTGGGAGTAGTTCCTTACCGAGACCACCGTTCGTTTGTGGTAGCAGATATTCCAGGGATTATTGAAGGAGCAGCAGAAGGAAAAGGCTTAGGAGTGCGTTTTTTGAGACATATTGAGAGAAATTCTATGCTTTTGTTTGTCATTTCGGCAGATGCAAAAAATATCAAAGAAGAGTATGATATTTTGGTAGGTGAGCTAGAAAAATACAATCCAGAATTGTTAGATAAAAAACGCTTTTTAGCTATTTCAAAAATGGATTTGATAGACGATGAGTTAAAGTCTATGCTAGAACCTGATTTGCCAAAAGACATTCCTCACCTTTTTATCTCAGCAGTTACACAGGCTAATTTAGATATATTGAAAGATAAAATTTGGGAGAATTTGCAAAGGTAGTGTCTTAATATTCTATTCACACCCTTCTCTATGGCGAGTATCTGTGATACTTATAATTTTCCAACCCTCTTTTGTTTTTATTAGGTGAAACGCATTTGCTCCACAATGGCTAAATGTTTCGCCTACGTAAAATTTGTAGGGTGTCCAAACCTGTGCTAAGTTTTCATCTGTCTTAATTTCATAGCTCAATATTTTTTCTCTGTACGGTTTTTCGTGAGGAGTAGCTACAGCGTTTAGTAAGTTTTCTAAAGAATCTACTCTCAAAACTATGTTGTCATTTTTGTCTTTAATAACCGTTTTGAGATTTGCATTTTCATAAAATGCTTGTCGGATAAGGCTACTATCGCCTTTTAGCATTCCTTCAAAAAGTTGTTCGATAGGTAAAATTACTTCTTTATCTGTTTCTGAAAGTGAATCTATTGGGCTTTGTGCTATGACAGTACTTCCTAAAAAGACGACAAAAATAAAACTGAGAATAAATTTTTTATAAAATAACATAACTACGTAAATGATTTTTTAGACTTTATTTCAATAGGTAGTTAGATAAGATAAAAAATTACAGTATTTGGAGGGGAGGTTTTATAAAAATAGGTCAAAGGCTAGCCTTTGACCTACACATATTTTTATTCTGCCATTGTCGGTGTCTCCACCGACGATAACTTACTCATTATTTCAACCAACCTTCCACTTCTTCTTTCGTTGGATTTTTTACTTCTTTTAGTTTCATCTTCTTGCGCATTCCACACATATCATTGAAAAGTTTTGATGGAATAGCTTCTTTTAAGCCTTCAATAGTAAGGAAACCTAGTTTTTGAATGATTGGAATAAGCTCCGAACGAATACCTAATTCTTCATAATCTTGTTCAGAAGCATATTTTGGTTGTTTTTTCGGACGCATCTGAGGAAAGAACAATACATCTTGAATAGAATCTTGATTCGTCATAATCATAGAAAGACGGTCAATGCCTATTCCTAGTCCTGCTGTTGGAGGCATTCCATATTCAAGTGCGTTTAGGAAATCTTCATCTAATACCATCGCTTCCTCATCGCCACGCTTGCCAAGTTCTAACTGTTCTTCAAAACGTTTTCTTTGGTCGATAGGGTCGTTGAGTTCAGAGAAGGCATTACAAATTTCTTTTCCATTACAAATTGCCTCAAAACGCTCTACCAAACCTTCTTTGTCTCTATGCTTTTTAGCAAGTGGCGACATTTCTACAGGATAATCTGTAATAAATGTTGGTTGGATAAGTTTTGGCTCACAATGCTCTCCAAAAATCTCGTCGATAAGTTTTCCTCTTCCCATCGTGTCGTCTATCTCAACACCAAGTTGAAGGGCAGCCTTACGCATTTCCTCTTCATTCATTTCAGAAATATCAACACCAGTGAAGTGTTCGATAGCTTCATACATCGTGTAGCGTTTCCACGGACGAGCAAAATTGATTTTATTTTCTCCTACTTGTACTTCTGTTGAATTGTGAAGTTTGAGAGCAACTTTTTCTACCATTTCTTCTACCAAATTCATCATCCACTCATAGTCTTTGTACGCTACATAGAGTTCAATTTGAGTAAATTCTGGATTATGAAAACGGCTCATTCCTTCATTTCTGAAGTCTTTTGCAAACTCATATACTCCGTCATAACCACCTACAATTAATCTTTTAAGGTATAGCTCATTGGCAATACGCAAATAAAGTGTCATATCTAGCGTATTGTGATGTGTTTTGAACGGACGAGCTGCTGCCCCACCATAAATAGGCTGTAAAATTGGTGTTTCTACTTCCAAATATCCTTTATCATTCAGATATTCACGCATTACGCCCATAAGTTGAGAACGTTTTTTGAAAACGTCTCTTACTTCTGGATTTACAATCATATCTACATAACGCTGACGATAACGCTGTTCTGGATTTGTAAAAGCATCGTATGTTTTAACAGTACCATCTTCATTTTCTACTCGTCTTACAACAGGCAATGGATGAAGAGATTTTGTCAAGACGGTAAATTCAGTAGCGTGGAGTGTAATTTCGCCTACATTTGTGCGAAAAATATATCCTTTTACACCAATAATATCTCCAATATCTAAAAGTTTTTTGAAGACTGTATTATACATAGTCTTGTCTTCATCTGGACAAATATCATCTCTACGAAAATATACTTGCAAACGTCCTGTACTATCTTCAATATCTGCAAATGCTGCCGAACCTTGTACACGGTGTGTCATTAAGCGACCTGCAATAGAAATTTCTTTATAGTCATCAAAGTTTTCTTCTCCTTCTGGTTTGTCTTCTGGAAAAGTGTCTTTTATCTGTTTGGCTGTATGAGTGTAGTCATAAAGTGCAGCAGGATAAGGCTCTATTCCTAATTGAATGAGTTGTTCTCTTTTCTGACGGCGCAGAATTTCTTGTTCGCTAAGTAATGGTTGCATATTTTTCCTTTAAAACTCAAGGTTTTTAGAAACTCTTAAAGTCTCTAGTTTATATTTTGATAGATAGTTGAAAAAGTCTTATTTTGAAAATAAGTTTCAAAAATACAAATTTTTTGGACAGTATTCTACAATTTTTTTAAAATCAAATTTCAAATTTACTTTTATTTCATAATGAAAACTATTTTCTTTTTTATCTTGTCTTTTTTTGCTTTAAATTTCTGTTTTGCCAGTCAAGACTATTTTGTTTCTGCTCCAAATGGTTTGTTAATTCGAAAATTTCCAAGCGACTCTGCAAGAGTAATAGGCAAGTTTGAGTTTGGTACACGTATAAAGAAGATAAAAAATACAGATAAGTCATATTCTATCATGGAAACAGGGAAGACAATAAATGGCGTGTGGACTTGGGTAGAGGTAACCCCAGTTTCCAATGCATCGATAAGCCTGCCTTCACGTATAATCAAAGGATATGTGTTTAGTGGTTTTTTGAAGAAGGAAAGTGATTTTGTGAGTTTACTAACAGAGCAAATGAAGAATGAAATAGATATAGAAAAATACAAAATAAATGTTCAGAACAGCGTTTTTTGTTTGCAAGGAGACTTTTTCGGCGACGGTATTTCAGATAGAGTTTTGTTACTAGAAGATTTAGAAAAAAATAAACGAATTGCTTTTTTAAACCACAAAGAAAATAATACCTCTGAAGTGATATTCTTAGAAAATAAGAATACATCTTTTGATATGAAAAGCTACAATTGGGTAGGCGAATTTTTAAAAGTGGAAAGTCAAGAAACTCTTTGGTCAAATTATGAAGACGGTTTTAGAGCTTTTGAAGAAGTGCCTAAAAAAGAAAGAGTTAAGTTAGAGTATGATGCAATTTATGTCCACGCTCTTGAATCTTGTGGAGGAGGTTTTATCTTTTGGAAAGATGGAAAGTTTCATTGGTTACAACAAGAGTAACACATAAAAAAGCCTTCATTTTTTGAAGGCTTTTTTTATAAAGAATTTAAAAAGTTTATTTTATTCCTACAATGAGTTTTTCTCCTTCATAGACCAAATCTCCTTGGCGATTGTTCCACTCTCTGACTTGAGCTGTAGAAAGGTTGTATTTTCTAGCAATGGAAAAAAGTGTTTCGCCCTTCTCTACTACGTGATGTACATAGCTCATTTGTACTGTTTCAGTTTGTTGAGTTTCACTATTTTGAGCAGTGCTACCACCACTTCCCATTTTCAAAACACCTTCATTGACAATCATTTTCATTCCCACAGGAAGGTCTATTGTGTTTTTGTCTAAGTTATTCCATTCTATAAGGCGAGCTATTGGAATTCCGTATTTGTCTCCTAAGGTATAGATGTTTTCATTTGGCTGTACGGCATGAAAACCTGCTCCATAGTATTCTACTGGATAGACAGTAGCTGTCTGTTGTGTACTTGTTTCTTCTGTAACAGTTTGTGTTGTCTTTGGTGGAGATACAAAAAGTGTATCTCCTACCCTAATTGCTCCTGTTTTTGGTAGTTTAGGATTCCACTCCAGTAGCTCCTTTGTTGTTGTACTGTATTTTTGAGCAATTCTTCCCAATACATCTTGTGGCTTGACGACATAGATTTCTGCTTTGGTTTCTGTTTCTACAACTTTTGTCTTCATTGTATCTACTTTGTTACCTTTGTTGTTAGAAAAATCATAGCCAGCAATGGGAACTCCTATTTCATCATAACCTTCTTTTCCAACATTATCAGGATTTCCTCCTGCTTGAATAATATCTTCTCTACTAAGAGTTGAAGCATCTGTTTTGCTTTGGCTAGAATTATCACTATCAGCTACACCATTACTAATAGCTGGGTCTATGAGTGTTGGGTCTTTAAACTGTGTATTTCCTTCTGTATTTGTATTGTTGGTAGAAGATGAACCAGAATTTTGTTCTACTTCTTTTCTTGAGCCTTCTGGAAGTGCTAGGCTTTCTTTCAAGACAATTTTATCTCCCACATCAATATTATCTCCAGTAACAAATCCATTCCAAAGAATTAGTTTTTTCGGACTCAAGTTGTATTTTCTTGCAATAGACCAAAGTGTTTCATCTTTTTCAACGATATGATAATCTGCATTTTTTATATCTAAAATAGTGGGTTGAACAGGACGGAAATCTTCTTGAGGGGTTGGTAAAAGCACACCAGAAGAATCTATAAAGGTAACAAAGTTACCATCTGTATTTTGTTTTACTACTACTTTCTTTTCAGAAGATGTATTATTTTTTTCTGGTTTTTCAGTAACCAAACTTCCATTATATACTTTATCTTCATTGCTCAAATCTGGCTGACTGACAATAAGTTTTTGTCCTGTATAAACGGTGTAGTCTGCTAAATTATTCCACTCTTTCAATTTTGACATCACGACATTGTATTTTTTAGAAACATCGTAAAGACTTTCTGCTTCTGCTACTGTATGATATTTTACCACATTGGAGGCTGTTTTTTCTTCTTTTTTATCATCAGTCTTTTCTGTTATAACTACGCCTTCTTTATCAGTCTCGCTTTCAAACTCTTCAAAAGAACCTTGCTGTGGAGCATCGTCAGAGTCTGTTTTTTTAGTCTCATCTTTAGTAATAGTAGTAGTAGAGGTAGTTTTGTCTTCCTTATTATCGTCTATTCCAGCAAGCTCAGTTTTTTTGAGTTCTTCCCATTCTGCCATAAGCTCTGGGTCGGCTGCTGTTTCTGTATCATCTTCCTCAAAATTGGCTACAATAGGGGTAACATCTCTGACCTCAACAGGCACTTTTTTTGGTCGTTTGGTCTGAATCCAAAGCACTCGCCCTACTTTTACTTTATCGTCTTCATCCAAACGATTGTATTTCAATAAATATTTATATTGCATAGCATATTTTTGAGAAACGTCCCAAAGTGTTTCGTCTTGCAAAAGTACGTGTGTGGCTACATCTTCAGCTCTTTTTCCTTTGTCTTCAAGATAATATACTTGTCCAGTTTTGATGGCATCAGTGGGCTTCATATCATTCCAGTCTAAAAAATCGCCTACTTCTATACCAGCAGCACGAGCCATCTCACTTAAAAAGTTTCCTGAAAGAGCAACCATTCCTTTGCGCCCATTAATGGTGGCAAAAGTATATTTTTTTCCCTCAATCAGACGTTCTTGTTTGTTTGTTATTTTTGGATAAATATCTTTTTCAATAACTAAGGTGGTGTCTAGTGGTGAAGATGCCCAAGAAAAAGTAGGAAAAGCCACCAAAGCCAGTAAGAATAAACAAAGAGCAATTTTACTAGACTTTTCTAAAAAAAATGTTGAAAAACAATACGGCATAATACTTAAAATTTATAGTTTTATTTAATGAACTGGACTTACGCAACATGATGCTCTATGACAAACAGAGCAGGGTTTGTGAAATTTGAAACTGTGTCTTGTGCGCCACAGGACACTAATCTACGTAAGTCCATTTCATCAATCAAATAGAAACTACTTTAACTAATTTGGTTTTGTGTTCTGTTATTTTGAAATAAGGATGTGTTTTTAACAACAAATCCATAAAAATGATTTCTAAAAAAATCGATTAAGCTACATGAAAGATACTCAATTTACAGAAAAAAGTATAACAATTACTACTCTTGATAACGAAAAACCTAAAAGTATAATTATTTTTGGTGCAGAATCTTCTGGAAAATCTACTCTTGTTGCAGCTTTGGCAGCACATTATAATGTTTTTTTTAATAACGAATTTTCAAGAGAATATTTAGATATAAAGATGAATTATGCTAAATATGAAGATACTCATGCACTTACATTCGCAGATGTAGAGCCGATTGCGATAGGGCAACTTTGTAGTGAGAAAAGAACTGGAAAACTAGCCATTTCTCACAATCACTCCCTTTACTTTTTAGACACCAATTTGCTTACTACCTATGTGTATTCAAAATATATCTACGAAAAAGTTCCGTTTTGGTTAGAAAAGGCTATTCAAGACCAAAACTATTCTCATTATTTGCTATTGAAGCCAAATACAAAATGGCAATTTGATAAGCAGCGAGGGGGAGAAAATTCAAGACTATTTTTCTATGAAAAGATGAAAGGAGAACTAGAAAAGAGAAATATAAACTACATAGAAATTTCCAAACTGGGAAATGAAAGACTCCAAGAAGCCATCGAAAAAATAGATACCTTAATTAAATTAGGACTTTCGCAAAATCAATTTTAGAAAAAAATATTATTTTGTTTCTAATAATATTCTAATTTCCTCTAGTGTTTGCATATAGGCTGTATGCTTTTTAGCATCTTTGTCGCTGTATTTATCGCCTTCACGCTCTTTTTTGCGTTGCTCATTTTGTTCTGCATATTCTTTTGTTTTGGTAAGTGCATCTTGAACAGTTCTTCTTTTGCCTGCAAATTCACAAGCAAAATTGGGGTCTGCGCCTTCTTTCAAAAGTGTTTTTATTAAATCTGTTTCACGTTTTTCGACAGCCAAAAGCAAAGGTGTTTTGCCGAAGTTACTACATTGATTCCAATTTACTTTGTATTTTGAAACCATTTCTACCCATTCATTTTGAGTATGTTGGTTGGGCTTAGGCGTTTTGCTGGCACTATATATTTTTCCATCAAAATCTTCATTGATAATACTTTCTAAAAACTTACCATTGATGCAACTAGCATTTACTCCATTGCTTAGTAGCCATTCGGTTCGTTCAAAATTTATTTTTCTGAAATTGGTTACTTCTACAATATTTTTAAATTCTTCACAAGTAGTTTTACTCAAATCTACATTATATTTTTCTGCTAATTCCTTATAATTATCTTTTTCAAAAAGAATTACTTTATCAATATTTTCTGTTTTTCCCCCTTGTGATAGTAGGAAGTCAATAGTTTTTTCATTGTTTGTAAATAGCTCTATTTTTTCTGTATTTGCTCCTAATGTTAAAGTAAATTGTAATTTTTCTAAATCATCTTGACTAACATAATAAGAAGGAAGTGAAACTATATCACTTGTTTTGGTATCTAAATTTGCTCCACGCTCCACAAGCTGACGAAGCATAACTGTATCATCTGCAAAGAGCATCAAAATAGGATAGTTCTTTGTAACAGTACTTACTCTTGAACTTCTTTTTCTAAATTTAGTACGAAAAACTTTATTACTAATAGAAACTCCTAGGTTAATAAGGGCAGTCTCTGCTGAACTTGAAATTACCTCTTCTTCCAAGCTACAAGGACGATTTATATCTGCATTTTGAGATAAAAAAAGGTCAATATTCTTTAATTTTTCTTCGTGGCTAATGCTATCTTCAACCAAGCAATCACAGAAAACTCTTTGTAAAGAATCTTGTCGCCATTGTGCCATCTGTTGTGCTTTTATATCAGTTTTATTGTCGTCATCGTCTTCTATATTTTTGGCTGTTTGGCAAGCATAAAATATAAATAGTAGGCTAAAAGTAAGTAGATAATGTATTTTCATAAGTAAAAAATATAGCTCACTCTTCAGATTGAGAATGAAAATAAAAATTTAGAAAAAAACGGAATACAAATAAAATGTTATCAAAATACAAAATTCTGCTGGAAGTTAATCTAAAGAAAAAGTCTTTTTTACAACAATTTGTAACTCATCGCCTTTTTCAAAAGATGAAAATGTATTGGTCTGAATTTTAAACAATTTTTCTGAATAGTTTTTTGCTGTAATTTTATAACTATTCCCGTAAAATTTAATATCTTCTATTTTTAATGTCTCAACAAGGCTGTTTTCTAAGTCTTCTTCTTTTTTTTCTGTGATTTCAATCCACTCTGGACGAGTATAAACTTTTTTATTTTCTTTATCAACTTCTTGAATTTCACCGAAAAGAGTAGCTACATATTTTGTTTTTGGATAATGATACAATTTTTGAGGTGTGTCTAGCTGTTCTATTTTTCCATTTTTCATAACAGCAAGTTGGTCTGCCAAAGACAAAGCATCTTGCAAATCGTGAGTTACTAAAATAGTTGTAGTTTGTGTTTTTTCTAAAATAGATTTGATTTGCTGCCTAACTTCATTTTTGAGTTGTTCATCAAGGTTGGAAAATGGCTCATCTAAAAGTAAAAGTTGAGGCTGTGGGGCGAGCGCACGAGCTAAAGCAATGCGCTGTTGCTGTCCTCCAGAAAGTTCATGTGGGAATCGTTTTTCATAACCTTTAAGTTCTACCAAAGAGAGCATTTCATCTACTCGCTGTTTTTTTTGTGATGTAGTATAGCTTGTACTACTAAGCCCATAAGCAATATTTTTAAAAACTGTCAGATGAGGAAAAAGTGCATAGTGTTGAAAAAACAAGCCAATGTTTCGTTTTTCGGGTTTTATAAACAACGATTTTGAATGATTATAAATAAATTTGTTTTGCAAAGTGATAGAGCCTTCTGTCGGTTTTTCTAATCCTGCTATCATTCTCAAAAGTGTAGTTTTTCCACTTCCACTTTCGCCAAGTAGAGCCAATGTTTTGCCTTTTTCCAAATGAAAAGAAACATCATTGACAGCATAGTCTGTCATCAGAGGAAATTTTTTATAGATATCTTGTAGTTCTAGCATACATGTAGCTTAATGTAGCTCACTCTTTAGAGTGAGTAGTGTTGGAGTTTACTCTTTATTTTAAAAACTATGCAAATAGAAAATATGATTTGATTATTTTCTTTAAAGTTGCTCATATCCCTGTGAGCGATATAAATATTTTTATAATTCCTTAATAAACAAAGGCTTATGCAGAATCGTTTATAAAAGCATGAATACAAAAACTTTAATATTGCCTATACTAGCTATTGTTTTTGGATTAGGGTTGGTTGCTTTCATTGGCATTACCAGCAATAGTTCAAACAATACATCTAATCAGAATGTAGAGACAGAGAAAAGTCTTGAAGTTCAAAATTACAAGAAAACAAATTATAATTTCAATCAAAACGATACTTCTATGTCAGATTATAAATTAAAAAAATCGGAAAGTGAGTGGAAAGAAGAACTCACAGAACAAGAATACCGAGTATTGCGCCAAAAAGGAACAGAACGAGCGTTCACTGGAGAGTTTTACGACCACCACGAAAAAGGAGTTTATACGTGTGGAGCATGCCACAAAAAACTCTTTGATTCTGAAACAAAATATGAGTCGGGAAGTGGTTGGCCAAGCTTCTACACAGCTATTGATGGCAGCGTAGATGAGATCAAAGACCGTTCTCACGGGATGGTGCGTACAGAAGTGGTTTGTAGTAATTGTGGCTCACATCTAGGACATGTTTTTAATGATGGACCTAGACCAACAGGAATGCGTTATTGCATCAATTCGGTTTCCTTAGATTTTGAGAAAGAGTAATTCAGAGTACTAAATTTCTAAATTTTTTCTTAAAAGCATTTTGATTCAGTTCAGAATGCTTTTTTGTGTTTTACACAATAATGAACTCTCATTTTATATAAAAAAAGCTAATAAATACCTTTAAGATAAACCGATTTCAAAATTTTATCAAAAGTATAACTAATTTTAAATGAAAATAATTTAGCCATTGTTGGTGTCCTTACCAATAATCATTTACTTTTAAATTTATACCAATGACAAAAAACACAAACCAATTTTTACTTCTGCTACTGACTTTCTTTGCATTTACAGCTTGCAAGCAAGAAGCAAAAAAGGAAAATACAGACTCAACTGAAAACACAGAAACTACAACAGAAAATGTCTTGCTTCAAGAATGGACAGGCAACTATGGAGGTGTCCCAGCTTTTGATAAAGTAAAGCTAGAGGACGTAAAGCCAGCTATGCTCAAAGGAATGGAAATGAATTTGGCTGATATTGAAAAAATAGCCAATAACCCCGAACCTGCTACTTTCGAAAATACCATTGAAGAAATGGAGCGTGCAGGGCAAGCACTGGATAGAGCCTTTACCTATTATGGAATTTTGAGTAGCAATATGTCTTCACCAGAATTTAGAGAAATTGATGCAGAACTTTCGCCTAAGTTTTCAGAATTTCAATCTAAAATCACTCAAAATGAAAAACTTTTTCAACGCATTAAAACGGTATATGAAAACTCCAAACAAAATCCTTTGGAAGCAGACCAGCAGCGTGTAGTAGATTTGATATACAAAAGTTTTGAAATGAATGGCGCAGAACTTAGTCCAGAGAAAAAGGAGAGATATGCTGCTATCAACAAAGAACTCTCTACACTTTACACCAAATTTTCAAATAATGTCTTGCACGATGAGGAAGGTTATATCACTTATTTGGATTCTACGCAATTAGGAGGGCTTTCAGAAGGGTTTATAAAATCGGCTGCCAAAATCGCCACTGATAATGGAAAAGAAGGAATGTATGCTATTACAAACACTCGTTCTTCAATGGATCCGTTCTTGACGTATTCTACGGAAAGAGAATTGAGAGAAAAAGTTTGGAAAAACTACTATTCAAGAGGAGATAATGCAGATGAGTATGACAACAATAAAATTATTGAAGAAATCTTAAAACTTCGTAGAGAGCGTGTAGAGCTTTTGGGGTATGAAAATTATGCTCAGTGGCGTTTGCAAGACCGTATGGCAAAAACTCCAGAAAATGCAATGAATTTGATGGAAACAGTTTGGAAAGCCTCTATTGCTAGAGTAGATGAAGAAGTAAAAGATATGCAAGCTGTTGCAGATAAAAATGGAGATAATATCAAGATTGAGCCGTGGGATTATCGTTTTTATGCTGAAAAAGTAAGACAAGCAAAATATGACTTAGATTCTGACGAAGTAAAACAATATTTACAGCTTGATAAGCTCACAGAAGCAATGCACTATGTCGCAGGACGTTTATTCGGATATAAATTTACGCCAGTTCCAGAGGGTTCTGTGCCTGTTTTTCATGAAGATGTAAAAGTTTGGGAAGTAACTAACCAAGACACAGGGGAGAATATCGGACTTTGGTATCTTGACCCTTATGCAAGAAAAGGCAAACGTTCAGGGGCTTGGGCGACAAGTTATAGAAGTCATACCACTTTTGATGGAAAGAAAAACGTTTTGGCATCCAATAATTCCAATTTTGTAAAATCAGCACCAGGGCAACCTCTTTTGGTTTCTTGGGACGATGCTACTACATTTTTCCATGAGTTTGGACACGCACTCCACGCACTTTCATCAAACGTAAAATATCCAACACTGAATGGTGGAGTAAGAGACTATACAGAATTTCAATCACAACTTTTAGAACGTTGGCTTTCTACTGATGAGGTAATTGATAACTATTTAGTACATCAAGAAACAGGCGAACCGATGCCAAAAGAGTTAGTAGCCAAAATCAAAAAAGCCTCTACTTTCAATCAAGGTTTTGGAACGACAGAATACTTAGCTTCTGCTTTGATTGATATGAAACTCCACTTGGCTGACCCTGCAAACATTGATGTAGATAAATTTGAACGTGAAACATTAGATAAGCTTGGAATGCCAAAAGAGCTTGTGATGCGCCACCGTACACCACACTTTGGACACGTATTTTCTGGAGAAGGCTATGCAACAGCGTATTATGGCTATATGTGGGCAGATGTCTTGACAGCAGACGCAGCCGAAGCCTTTGCTGAAGCAGAAGGAGGATTTTATGATGCAGAAATGGCAGAAAAGTTAGTAAAATATCTTTTTGCACCACGCAATGCCATAGACCCAGCCGAAGCCTATAAACTATTCCGTGGGCGTGATGCTGATATGAAAGCCCTTATGAGAGATAGAGGTTTTCCTGTGAAGTAATTTTATAAAAAAATTATTGCCAGTAGTTTGTAGAACAAACGCTGGCAATGGTTACTTATGAGAATATTCTTTTTTTAAGATTTCTAAATATTTTTATCTATCCCAGTTGTATTTGTCCATAGTTTCTAGTGCAGCCATGAGAAGTTTGGTACTTGCCAAAACATCATCTTTATGCACCATTTCTGTTACTTGGTGTAGATAACGAGTAGGAATAGAAATTGCGCCAGCAATCGAACCACTACCACCACGTTGCAAAGAAGCCGTATTTGTGCCACCAGCAGGCAATACTTCAGCTTGCCAAGTGATGTTATCTCTATCAGCCGTCGCTTTCAAGAAATCTACCATTCTAGGGTCGCAGATAGTTTGAGAGTCAATAATTTTTATGCCTGTTCCTTTTCCAAGTTGTGTAACCTGTTTTTGAGGAGCAACACTAGGCATATCATTCGTAACAGTCGTGTCTAAACAAATAGCAAAATCTGGGTTGATATTACGAGTAGCCACCAATGCGCCACGCAAACCTACTTCTTCTTGCACAGAAAAAACGGCATAGACATCATAAGGTGTAGCCTCTAAATTTTTTAAAGTTTCTACTAAAATATATACTGCAATTCGGTTATCTAACGATTTTGTAGAAATTGTATTTCCTATCTCTACCAAATCTCGCTCTCTTGTGATAGTATCGCCCACAGAAACAAATTTTTCTACCTCTTCTTTTGGAAGTCCTAAATCGACAAAATAATCGTCTAGTTCTGCTGATTTTTTACGCTCTTCGGCAGTCATCATGTGGATGGCTTTTGTTCCCAAAACGCCCAACATATCTTTTTTTCCATGAACAATCACACGTTGTGCTGTAAGGGTCTTTGGGTCAAAACCTCCGAGGGGATGGAAACGAACAAAACCTCTATCGTCAATGTGAGTAACCATAAAAGCAATTTCGTCCATGTGAGCATCTACCATTACTTTTTTATCCTCTGATGATGTTCCTTTTTTTATAGCAATCAGATTGCCTAGATTATCAATGCTCATCTCATCTACAAAATCTTTTATTTCTGTTTGGATTTGCTCACGGATTCGGTCTTCATACCCTGGTGCGCCTGCTGCATTTGTCAGACGAGAGAGTAGTTCAATATCTATTTTTTCAATATTCATTGTGATTGGTAATTTATGTTTTTTATTAAAAATTAATTTGCTTCAAAGTTAAAATAATAGGCTGTAAAAGTAGTTGTTTGATAGAAATTTTTAACTTTGTTCCTTTAGATAGAATTAAAAAATAAAAAAGCCAAATGAATAAAATACGAATTATCATAGAAAGGGAATATTTGACTAGAGTTCGTAAGAAGTCGTTTATCATAATGTCTCTTATAGCTCCATTTTTAGTAATTGCTCTGATGGTAATTCCTGCTTGGCTAACTTCTTTAGACACAGGGCAAAAAGTAATACAGGTAGTAGATGAAGGTAATTTATTAGAAAGACTTTCAGAAATTGATAATGTAAAATTAGATTACCCAATTCAAAATAATATAGAAGAGGCAAAGGAAAATCTAAAAGAAAAATCTAAAGAATTTGATGGACTTCTGCTCATTCCAAGAAATGTTACGGCTGAAAATACAGATGGAATCTTACTTTTTGCAGATAAAAATATACCTATTCAACTAGAGAAAAAGATTGAAAGACAGATTGCTAAAAAACTGGAAGAGAGAAAATTAGTACAACTCGGAATGAATCCTGTCTTGATAAAAGAAGCCAAAACGAAAGTAACTCTAACTGTAACACCTCTGTATTCAAAAGAAAGTCGTACAGACTCCACAGTCGCAAGCATTGTGGCTTACCTTAGTGCTGTAATGATTTATTTCTTTATTTTCTTGTACGGAGCGCAAGTGATGCGTGGTGTGATGGAGGAAAAAACCAACCGAATCGTAGAGGTTATTATTTCTTCTGTAAAACCTTTTCAACTGATGCTAGGAAAGATTATAGGAGTAGCATGTGTAGCATTTACGCAATTTTTAATTTGGATTGTACTTGGCTTAGTCTTGTTTTTTACGGTTTCTTCTATTTTTTCTTTAGAAAATAATATGACACCAGAAGAAGCGCAAGCTATTGTCGCACAGTCTGGAGGAATGGCTTCTAACCTAGAAACTGATTTGGCAGTTCAGAATATTTTAGAGACTGTCCAAACACTTAATTTCCCTCTTATTATTGGAGCTTTTGGGTTTTATTTCATTATGGGATATTTGGTGTATGGTGCGCTCTATGGTGCTGTGGGTTCGATTGTAGATAATCAGACAGATACGCAACAATTTATGCTTCCCATTACCATTCCACTCATTACGGCTATCGGAATTATTGGCTTGGTAGTCAATGACCCAGATGGAACGGTTGCCTTTTGGGCTTCTATGTTTCCCTTAACTTCCCCTCTCATTATGATGGTCAGAATTCCTTTTGAGCCACCACTTTGGGAAGTAGCAGTTTCTATGCTTACCTTGTTCTTCACTTTCCTTGGTATTACTTGGCTTGTAGGGCGTATTTACAGAATTGGAATCTTGATGTATGGCAAAAAACCAACCTACAAAGAAGTTTCTAAATGGCTTTTTTATAAGGCTTAAAGGCTAGTTTATAAGTTAGATTTATGATTTTTAGAATATGATGTAACGTACTCCATTATGCTCAATGCTAGAAAAAGAAATACCTTAGACTTCGATTTTCTAATTCAATTTGTTGCTGTACCTGTACTAATTATTTCTTATTTGGTTATCGTTTTCAAACCAAAATTTATAACTCATTTATTGCTTTTCAAACAAGTAAATTTTTATGCCTTATGTTTTTTGGGTTTTTACAATCCTTTATTTAACCTTCTTCAAGTAGTTTTAGGAAGTTATTCTAAGAAAATTAGAGCAACTAGAATGTATTATTTTCTAGCTATCTTACTTTATTTTATTATAGGTATAGTTTTTATAGTTTCACTATCTTTTAAAACCACATTTTTCTTTGAAATCTATTATCTCTTAACCGTACATTTGTTTGCGATTATTTATGCAATCATCACATTTTGGGAGAGAAAAGCAGCTAAAAAGAATAGTAGATTAGAGATTCTATTCTGATGTTAAGTTAATTTTTAAGCTATCAACTCCTCCATAAAAAAGGAAAAAGGATATAGGCTAGTGCAGCCAAGACTAAATCTGTTCCCACTAAAAGCATAATTTCATCTTTACTAACGCTCCAAGCTAAGCCATCAATAGCATTTTTGGAAGCATCAATCAGAAGCAAGACTAAGGGTAAAATCACTGGAAAACTAAGAATTGCCATTAGCATACTGCTATTTTGTGTCTGTGCCGAGATGCTAGAAATAAGAGTAAGGGAAGTAGAAAAACCAATAGAACCTAGCAAAACAATCAATAAAAATAAGTTCCAGTCTTGAATAGGCGTTCCCATCACAAAAACATATCCTGTAACGCCTAAAAATGAAATCAGAAGCATTAGAAAGGTATTATAAATCATTTTGGCAACAATCAGTACTTCAGGTTTAAAGAGCGTATAAAAGTACATATAACGCCCTTCACTTTCTTGCACAAAACTTTTAGCAATGGCATTGATGCTGGCAAAAATTAAGATTATCCAAAAGAGAGCATTCCAAACCAAAGGAGGAAGTTTTTGCAATGGAAAGCTCAAATAGCATACAAAAATAGTGGCTGCTAAATAGAGTAAAATACTATTTAGAGCAATTCGCTGTCGCCACTCTAGTCGAAATTCTTTTTGTAGAAGTGTAAAGATTTGGGAAAAGGCATTGGTCTTTTTATTCATACTGCAAAGATGACTATTTTTTGTAAAAATTTTGAATAGTTTTTCTTTTAAATACAACTATTCAAAAGCATTTGCGTTATGAGAAAATCATTTTGTTAAATTTTATACTTTGTCTTTATAGTTCAGTTCAAAACATCTTAAAATTATGGCTACACCTTCAACTACAGAATCTAATATTTTATTGAAAAAACAACTTTTAGAAGCTGTTCGTCAGAAACAAATCGGAATTGCAAATGATGCTAAAAATGCTATGAATGAAGCACAAGAAAGTGCCAATGAAGAACAAGGAAGTATGGAGGAAAAATTTGAGTCTTTTCGTACTCAATTACAACAAGACAGAGATATGTACGCTCGTCAGTTTGTAGAAGCAAAAGACAAGCTAGAAGTTTTGTCAAGAATATCTATGCAAAAAAATTATTCTTCTGTGGACTTAGGAGCTATTGTAATTACAGATATGGGACAAAAGTTTTTTGTTTCGCTTAGCCAAGGAGAAATAAAAATTGATGGTAAGCCAAGTTCTTATTTTGCTATTTCTACGGCTGCTCCAATTTATGAAATGATGAGTGGAAAAAAGAAAGGAGAAACTTTTGAGTTTAGGGGAAAAAAAGTCAAAATCATTGATATTTTTTAGAAAAAATATGTATCTTGATACAATCTATTCTAACTGCAAAATGTAGTAGCCAATAATAACTCTTTCTCTTTACTGCCTACATTTATCGTATTGCTTTCTTATAGTTTCCTTGTTTGATGAAATACATATTTTCATTCATATTTTTATTTGTAATAAATTCTTTGTTCGGACAGAGTGATTCTACCAAAAAGATTTTTTTTGGTTCAGATTATGATTATCCACCTTATGAATTTATCAATAAAAAAGGAGAATATGACGGTTTTCATATAGACTTGATAAAAGCCATAGGAAATGAAATGGGATATGAAGTAGATATTCAATTAGGCAACTGGACACAAATAAGAGAAGAGCTAGAATCTCCAAAAGGAAGAATAAATGTAGTAGATATGATTTATTCTGAAGAGAGAGCTAAAAAAATAGATTTCTTACCTCACCACGATATTGTTTCTTATGTAATTGTCAGAAACAGAAAAAATCCTCCTGTAAAGCTCATTCGGCAAATGAAGGGTAAATCTGTTGCCGTAACAGCCAATGCTATTGCTGAAGAATATATAAAAAAACAAGACCCTACTATTCACAGAATGGAATCTGTAACAGATTTACATGCTCTCAAAATGGTAGCTTATGGCAGGTGTGATTATGCACTTATCAATCAATATACAGCACATAAGTTTATAGAAGAATACAGTTTGGATAACTTAGCCGTAGGAGAGGAATTTATTTTTTCTAAAAACTTGGCTTTTGTAGTCAAAAAAGGCGATAAAAAACTTGCTAGAGATATTGAAATGGGAATGAACCGAATAAAAGAAAATGGTGTCTATTCCGAGCTATATGTCAAATGGTTTGATAATGAAAAAGAAGCCTACACTATTTTACTTAAACGCCTAAAATGGACTGCTATTATTTTGCTTTCTGTTAGTTTGATAATAGGAACTTGGATTTTTGCTCTTCGCAGAGAAGTGAAGCGCAAAACCAATACGTTAAGGAAAGAAATAAAAGAAAAACAAAAAGCTCAAAAGCTCTTATTTGATAAGAATGAAGAATTAGAAAAACGAAATTATGAATTAGATAAGTTTGTATATAGTGTTTCGCATAATGTACGCTCGCCAATAGCTTCTGCACTCGGACTAATCAGTGTAATCCAACTAGAGTTTGATGATAATAAAAATTTATCTTTTTATGTTTCTAATATCGGAACAAGTTTGCACAAATTAGATTATTATGTCAATAAAATTTTAGCTTACGTAGCCAATAAAAACTTTAAAGTAAAGAAAGAACGTATTCACTTTGATGGTTTTGTTATCCAACTGATAGAAGAAGCCAAGTTTTTGGAAGGTGCAAAAGAAGTAGAGTTTAGAAAAGATATTACACAACAGTTAGAGTTTTATTCAGACACAGACCGTCTGTACACCATTTTGGAATGTCTGATTGCTAATTCGGTAGAATATAGAGCTAAACGAGATGAAGCAGCCTATGTAAATATTTCTGTACGAGTTACTAGAAAGTACGCTAACATTACGATAGAAGATAATGGAGAAGGTATACAAGGAGAACAGTTAGAGAAAGTTTTTGAAATGTTTTATAGAGGCAACGAACGTTCAAAAGGAACAGGCTTAGGGCTTTATGTTGTCAAACAAACCGTCGACCAGCTTGGAGGAACGCTTAATTTACAATCTGATTATAAAAAAGGGTCAAAATTTATTTTACAAATTCCTAACCTAAAAAAACAAGAACTATCTACTTCTTGAAAATACGAATTACTAGAATAGACTGATAGTAATTTCTTAAAAATTTCTCACTTACTTTCCTATCAGCTCAAAAATTTCATCTAGTTTGGGCAAAAGTACGATTTCGATGCGTCGGTTCTTGCTTTTGCCTTCTGCTGTTTGGTTGCTAGAAATAGGTAAATGCTCTCCATAACCTGCTGCTACAATACTTTTCGGAGAAACTCCATTTTCTACTAAAATTTGTGTAACTACTGAAGCACGAAGTGCGCTAAGTTGCCAGTTGTCCTTGAAAGGAAGCTCTGCACCTGTTACAGGCATATTGTCGGTGTGTCCTTCTACCCAAATATCTAGTTGTGAAGTATTATTTTTTAAGATGGAAGCCAATTTTTGCAATGCTTTTTTACCCTCCGAATTGATGTCTATGCTTGCCGTTTCGAAAAGAAGTTTGTTGGAAAACGAAATATACAAACGTCCAGACTTTTCTTGGACAGAAAAAGATTCTTTGCTCAGTGAACTAAACGCTGTTTTGATAGACTTCTGAATTTCATTAGATTGTCTTTGGCGTTGATACTGTCTGTTTCTAAGAATGGAGATGTTTTTTTCTTTTTTTAGAATTTCCTGTTCTTTTTGTACCAGTTCTTCTTCATTAACTTTTAGTTTCTGATACAATGAATCATTCCTTTTGATGGCCTTTTGAGAAACTTTTTGTAAGCTATCTAGCTGATAATCTTTTGTCTGTAAAGAAACAATAACCTCTCTCAAAGAATCTGAACTTTGAATGAGTAGTTTTTGAGCTTCATAAAATTGCCTTCTGATACGTTCGTTTTCTTGCTCTTTGCGCTCTACTTCGGCTACTTTAGCTTTGTATTTATTTGGACTGACACACGAGAAAGTAAATAAACTGACCAGCAAAGTCAATAAAAAAAGTATGTATAATTTCATTTAGTTATATTTTTGTAGGGCAAAGAATTGTCTTTGACAAGTAAGATTAAGAAGTTTTTTAAGACCTGAAAGTCGGCGAAGTCAATAGAGCAAAAACAAATTATTTAAGGTCTGCTCTAGCGAGACTGACCTAATAGACTAAGGTCAGACCGATAGGTCAGTACCGACAATTATAAAACTACATTCTTAAAACAACTTTTAATTCTAAGATAATAATTTTTCAATTTTATCAGCATATTTATAAAGACTGCCGTATTTCATCTTCAAAACATCTTCTCGGCTTTCTATTGTAAATTTAGCTTTTGTTTCTGTGATAAGCCTATTGGCTTGTTCTATTTTTTCCTTGTCATCAATAAAGAGTGTAATTGGAAAGTCAAGTCCTTGGCTAAAACGAGCTAAGGCTTTCAGAAAAGGAAAAAAATTACCTTCATCTATTATCTTCTTTATTGGAATGGTCAGTTTTCTCTCTTCATCATATTCAAAAATAATTTCCGATTTAGAGAAGAATCCTAAGTTTGATAAAGTAACAGCTTTAAGTTTTTTAGAAGGTAAAAAAACTTCTGTTATTCCATACTCTGAACAAACAGAAATTCCATTGTTTTTTACTAAAAAAGATTGTTCGGTTATATTTCTATACTTATCTTTTAATGTTTTTCTATATTTTTTGTAAATTAAAAATTTTAAAAATGGATAAGAGGCAAATGTACAAGCGATTGATATGAGAAAAAGAAAGCCATTTTGAGTATTATAGTATATTACTTGAGATAAAATGAAAAAAAATACATAAACAAAAATTTTAAATTTGTCTGCTTTATCTCCAAAGAAATAGTCGTGATATTTACCTGTGTCTTTTTCCGAATATATCCAATATTCCATTAAAGAAACTATCTCTAACTCAATAGTACTTATGTTTTTGATGGGATGAATATACAAAATATCATTCCCAAGTTTTAATTTTGCAGAACTAACTGGAATACAATTAAGTGTTGCTGTTTGGTTACAGTGTTTTTGTCCTAAATATTCCCACGTATCTTTCAAAAAAATAGACTTACAACCAGCACAAAAAACCACTTCATCGCCTTCCTTTATCAAATCGCCTGTAATGGGGTCAATTCTATTTTGGGCAAGCAGTGTTTTATGTTCTTTGGCTTCTAAAATGTAGCTATTCATATCATAAATTTGAATCTGCGATAAACTGCAACGCTAAATCTCGTCCTTTTTTAATACAATCGCTTACCGAAACTCCTCCAAACCAATTAGCACAAATATAAATATCCGATTTTTTAAGTCGTTTGAGTTGTCTTTCTACTTGAAGCATCTGCTCGTCGTACTGAGGAACAGACTTTTCCCATCTTATAAACTGTTGAATAACAGGGGCTTTTTTTATTCCATAGATTTGTTTGAGTTCGGCAGTATGTTTTTCCAAAATTTCTTTTTTGGGAAGTTCTGCATTTTCTTGCCACTGTCTGCCTCCTACAAAACCAGTAAACAAAACTTCATCTTTGGGCGCACGCCCTTCAAATACACTACTACTCCAAATTGTTCCTGCTGAAAAAAGACCTTCTACTTTTGGATGCAATGCGCCAAAACCATTCAATTCAAAACCTACATCTTTCTTTTTAAACACACTATGAATCAAACACATAGTAGGGTAATGAATGTCTTTGATAGTGAGAGCTAGTTTTTCAAAGTGAGGTTCTAAAAAATTGGCAGTTGCTGAAGGTGGTGTTGTCAGAAAAACTTTGTCAAACTCTAGGCTTTCTGTTGTTATTTGCCCTCTATAATCGTGTTCTATTTCTAATACCCAACGTCTATTTTTTCGCTCAATAAAGTCACTGTTTTTCAGAGAAACTACTCTATGATTGTACTGTACATTGATGCTTTTTGCTAGATGTCTAGCAAAAGACTGCATTCCGTTTTTAAATGAAACAGATTGTTTTCTACTTCCACCATTCTCTTTAATGAAACCTTTCAAAATAGAACCATGTTTTTCAGCGTATTCCGTAATTTTTGGAAAAGTATATTTGAGTAAAAGTTGGTAGGCATCTGCTGCATAGATTCCTGTAACAAAAGGACTTACAGCATAATCTACCAACTGTTTTCCAAAACGTTCTTCTAAAAAATCTCCTACTGTAATTTTAGGGTCTAATTCTTCTTTTTTTGAATAGAGTTCTTTAAAAATTTTGGCTTTAGTTGTTGGAGAAAAAAATGAACTAAAGAGTAAGCCTTGTGGTGAAGTAGGTAGTTTTTTGGGTTTTCCATCTTTAACAATAAAACGACTCTTACTGACTTTATTAGCATAGACAAGCTCATTCTCAAAACCAGATTTTTGTATAAAATCAAAGATTTCATCGTCCATCAATAGCGAATTTGCTCCTTTTTCAAACAAATACGCCTTGTTTTTTCCCATTTGAGTAGTTTTCAAGTACCCTCCTACTTCGCTACTAGCTTCAAAGATTTGATAAGGAATATTTTTTTGATGTAAATGCCAAGCTAAAGAAAGTCCTGAAATACCTGCACCGACGATTGCTATCATTGTAAAAGAGAAAGGAAATTGAAAATAGTTTTGGATAGAAAAATTACTCTACGAAAATAAAAAGTTATTCGTTAAGAAGCAAAAAGGATACTTTTGTAGATAGTAATAAACTTGAAGAAGCACAGCATGAAAAAAAGACGTAAACTCTTATCACAATATCATCCAGCTTTATATTTTATTTCTATTTGGGAAAAAAGATGGAGAAGAAAGCTAATGTGGTGGTTAGATTCAAAAACCTATACAAAAGAAAGACAACCAAATAAGTTACCTTTTAGGGTTAAAAAACACCAATCTAAACTACTTAAAAAGCTAGGAGATTCGGATATGCAACTCCAATATAACAAAATCAAAAATTTAGAAATTGTTGTCCAAAAAATCAATGGAACACTTGTAAAGCCCAATGAAACCTTTTCTTTTTGTAAAACAGTAGGGCTTCCGACAAAAAAGAAAGGATACAAAATGGGCATGGAACTCTCTTTTGGAGAGGCAAAAGCTGGAATTGGTGGAGGAATCTGTCAGAGTTCGAATCTATTACATTGGCTAGCTCTACACTCTCCACTTACCATTAACGAACGCCATCATCATAGCTACGACCCTTTTCCAGACGACGGGCGAGTATTACCTTTTGCTAGTGGAGCAACCGTTTTTTACAACTATCTTGATTTTCAGCTTACCAACAATACGCCATGGACATTTCAAATAAATCTTTGGCTGACCGATAAACTCCTTGAAGGCGAAATTAGGGTAAATGAAGAATTAGATTTTGCTTACCACGTATTTGAGAAAAATCATAGGTTTTTGAAACAAGATGGAGAGTTTTTCAGAGCTAACGAGATATGGAGAAATAAGATATTAAAATTTCAGAGTGGTAAAATTATAACTACTGAAATGATTACCAAGAACTTTGCTAGGGTAAAGTATGTGCCAAAGGAATTTGACATCTCGTAATGGTGATGCAAAATGAACCAACAAATATTGCTTGTAAGTAAAAATTGTATTTTGCTAATAAAAAATTGATTGAACAACTCAATGTGCTGAATTTTAAAGTGTGAACCAAATAAAATTTTGATTTTTAATATAAAATTAAACTATAATTTATATTAAATTCATTGTTACTTATGCAATAGAAGAAGAAATTCATCAGAATAATCTAAAATTTAATATGAATACGGGCTATTTATAAGTGGTTAGTTAATTAAATTAACTTTTAAAGTCTATTTCTATCTTGAAATGCATCTAAATTTGCAGTGTTATATGCAGTACGATAAACCATTCTATCCAAATTTCACAAGCTATGACTATGCACCCTACAACAAATCAAAGTGTAATTCAATACAATGAAGAAAAAGATATTTTACTCATGAAAATGCATGGACACATGACTCTTGATGAATATAAAACTTTTTTTGAAAATATTTTGACAGAAGCTAAAAAGCATACTTGTAGCTATTGGATTTATGATTTATCTAGCTTTGAATACAACTCACTTCAAGCTCGTACTTGGCAGATAACTGTTTTTTTACCAAGGTGCTTCAGAGAACTTGCTCAAGAAATTGTTGTGGGAATGATTCCTCCACAAGATGCTGTGCATCGTATAGGTGTTCAGGTAGCTATAAAAGCAACTGAAAATATGAATTATCCCTATTGTCTAAAATATTTTAAGAATATTGAAAGAGCACAAGATTGGATATTGAGTAAAAATAATTCTGATAATTAACTATTCTTGTCATATTTTTTAGGCGCATACAAAAAACCAAATGCTTCCGAATCATCTTTCTTATGGGAACGATGATGCACTCCGTGTGCTCTGACAATGCGTTTGAGATATGGATTTTGTATATTAATTTTTAAAAAGGGTAAGCGATTATGTACCAAAATATCGTGGAAAACAGCATAAAATATTCCATAGAGTGCGATTCCTACTCCTAATGCAAACAAAATATTCCATTTGGGGTAGGTTAGTCCAAACATAATCATTGCCATAGATTGCACTGAAAAAACTAAAGCAAAGACATCATTTACTTCTAAAAAATGATTGTGATGTTTATGATGAGATTTGTGTAAAAACCACAAAAAACCGTGCATAATATACTTATGCGTAAACCACGCTACGCCTTCCATACACATAGCTGTAATGACAATAACCAAAATAATTTGCCAAAGAGATAACATATCTACAAATTCAAAATTTAAAAATAAAATTCAAAACTTGAAGGGTAACTCTAATTTTAAGAATAAGGTTTTATATAAATTTTTACTTATAAGGAAGTATCCCAAATAGCAAGACATTTTTTGTCTTGCCAAAACTTTTCTAATGTCATTCTTGGATTTTCTGAGCATTTTATAGTCAGTGGACTTAGGCGAACACTTATTTTGTGAGAGACTTCTCCATACGTTCCAATATCTACGACTTCATTACCTTTTAGTTCTAAATTATTTCTATTCAAGTAACTCATAATGGCAGGAACTTGTAAATCTACACCTCCAGTAGCCTTTGAGTGTGGATTGGAGAGTGTTTTGGCTGTGTTTATCAGTTCCTCTAAATCTTCTAGGTTATTTTCAAAATGCTGTTTGTAACTTTCATAATAAACGTTTTCTAGCGCATCTTCTTGTGATACAAATTCTCCATCGATTATATAACCTATCATCCAATTATCGCCATATTTTTTATTCCATTCTTGTTGTCGTTTTTGGCGTTGTTTGAGATTACCAGCCTTTCCAATTTTTCGTTCTACTATTTTCCAACTCATTTTTTTATATTGTCTTTGAGGGACTATTTTTTTATAGAACTATGATTTGAAGTGGAAAGGTTCAATCAAAGTCAGTTTAGAATCTTTAAAATTTCTTTGTCTTTCGCTTCTTTCTTCCAATACTTCAATAGTGAAAGTATTATTAGGCTTGCCAAAACATAAAACCCCTAAAATCTAATTTTAGATTTTAGGGGTTTTATTATGGAAATACTTTTCAGCTTATTTTGCAGGAGTGTTTAAAGACTCAGCAATTTCAGCAAATTCTTCTTCAGTTACTACTTTGTCATTTAGGGTAACTGACTCACGAACAGCTTCCATAGAACGCTGACGCATTGCTTGAGTAGCTATTTGCTGGTAGTGTTTGCCGTTATCTGCTTGTAAGAAACTCTCTGCCATGCTATCCATTTGAGATTCTGGAAGTTGCATTCCTCCACCCATACGCATCATCATGTTTTGAACTTCCTTACGAGCTTCTGCAATGATGTCTTCTCTTGTGATTTCTACTTCTTTATCTTTCAAAATACGATTTTGGATAAGAGACCATTTCATTTCTTTTACAAATTCTGGATACTCTTCCTCAATCTGTTCTGCTGTAAATTTACCTTCATTAGCAAAAGCCAACCAACGTTTCAAGAACTCGTCTGGAAGGTCAATTTTAGTATTTTCTATCAAATTTCTACGAAGATAAATATCTGTAAGAGCTTCTGCTTCTTTGGCATAATCTTCTTTCAAACGATTCAGGATTTCTTCACGAAACTCTTCCTCATTCATTACTTCTGGTTCTGGCTGCTCTTGTTCTTCTGCTTTTGGCTCTTCTCCCTCAACTACTGGCTCTGGCTTAGCAGGCTTGTAAGCTCCTATTTTCTTAAAAAATTCTTCATCTAATGGAGCAGGAATACGACGAGTAATGCTTTCTACTACCATTGTAAACTCACCTGAAAGTTTGGCTGCATCTTCAGTTTCGATACCTAATGCAAAACCTCTTTCTTTTTCATTTGGAAGAGCTTCTGCCATATCAAAAGTAAAGTTATCGCCTCCTTTTACGCCTACAAACTTTTCTACTTGAGAGTCTGCAATTTTATTTGTAGGAATAAGAGTCTCTACTGAAAATGTTTTTGTTTCATTTCCTTCTTCATCTTTTCCCATTTGGAAAATTTCTCCATAGACAAAATCTCCTTTTTCAGATTCTTCTGGGTTTTCTACACTTCCAAAACGAGAACGGAGGTTGTCTATATAATTATCTACTTCTTTTGTAGTAATGTCTATTTTATAGTTATCAGCTTTAACGTTTTCAGAAATGTCATAATCAAAGTCAGGAACTAATCCGATTTCATAAGAAAACTCAAATTCTTTTTCTTTGCTCCAGTTAGTATCTTTAGGCTGTGGTATAGGTGCACCGAGCAAATCTAGTTTTTCTTCTTGGATATAATCACTTACTCCTTTAGTTACTACATCGTTTACTTCGTCCATTCTCACTTCTTTTCCTATCATCTTCTTTACCAAACTCATAGGAGCTTTTCCTGGACGGAAACCTTTGATAGAAGCCTGTTTGCGATAATCTTCTAGTTTTTTATCAAATTTAGCTTTGTAATCTTCTTCTTTTACCGAAACATGAATAAAAGCATTGGTTTCATTCTTTTTTTCTAACTTAATTTCCACGATGGTCTATAAAATTTTAGAATTACATAGTTCTTATTGTTTTTTTAAACTCTTAAAATGTAATCCTGCGTGATGAAATGAATTATTTTTTAATATATAACTTTCGCTCAAAAGTCATTATAAACAAAAATTTCTCTTATTCAGGCAATCAAACTAAGTTCAGTTTAAGAGAAATAAGAGAAATTTTGTTTTTATTAAACCCGTCGTTTTTATAAATCTGTATTGCTACAATATTTATAAAAATAGTGCGGATGGAGGGAGTCGAACCCACACACCTTGCGGCGCTAGATCCTAAGTCTAGTGCGTCTACCAATTTCGCCACATCCGCTTGAATTGTGATACAAAAGTAGTACAGCCATTTGATATATCCAAACTATTTCACAATTATTTTAGTTCATTTTGCAATTTTTTTTTTGAGAAATAATTCAATCAAACACTTCTTGTTGATTATCAGTGTTTTACAATGAAAGTAAACTTCTGTGTGTATAAAACTTTTTTTTGTATTTAATGTGCTTCTGGAACAGCATTTTCTTCATTAGCATCCTTATCCGATTTTCTAGCCTTTCCAAAACGATAAATTAAACTAATATGATTCGAATATCCTACTTGTGGAAGTGTAGTAAAGGCGTAGTCTAAACCGAAATTTCCTTTATAGTATCCTACTCCAAAATGAGCTAAAAATTCTTCAGTGGTAATTCCTGTCCTAGCAAATATTTTATTTTCATTCCAATTAGCAACATTGTATTCTAAACCAACCTTAAAAGAAGCAGGATATTCTGTATCTTTTTCTGTTTCGATATTCAAAACTACACGTTCTACAGGACGGTACGAAATTCCAATTCTCATCATTGTTGGGATTCTTTCATCTTCAAAATCTGAAACTTTCGCTTGATTGATATTAAAAATGTGCATCCCTAAGAAGAGTTTTTCAGAAAGCTGTGCCAATCCTCCCATTTCTAAAGCAAAATTATGGCGTGTGCCGTAGCCTTGTATAGATGTTTGCAGATAGTTGGCTTGAATACCAATACTCATATTGCTGATTTTGTGAGCATAACCAACAGCCAAACGATGTTCGTTATACAAATCATCACCAAAACGAGTAACACCTATTCCCATTTTACCATTAAATAAAGCATCAAAAGTGCCTCCTGCTTGTAAAGTATTTAGTCCAGAGAGTGTAAAGCGATTAGAATAGCCTAAAAAAGCCTCTGTTCGTTTTACATTTGTGAGTGCTGCTACATTATTAAAAACTGCCCAAGCATCAGAAGTAGTGAGTGAGGTTCTGCCCATTCCGTAGGTTCTTGCGCCAGCTTCTATTTGCCCAAATTGAGCAAGACAAGTGGTAGATAGAAAAAAGCAAAAGCAGAAGAGAAGGTAGATTTTTTTCATGAGAGACAGTTTCAGATATTGGAGAGGTTTTATAATCAAATCCAAAATACAAATTTGCTATTAAAAACTATTCTTCTTTTGATATATTTTTTTATTGGAGACGACATCATCTCTCGTTCAAGCATTTTGCTTGGACGCTCTTTTTTGTCAGCATATGCTGACGAAATAGATAGACACAAGATAAAATCTTGCGCCAGTTAAAAGGGAAATTTAGTAATTACTTTAGTATAAAAAGCTAACAGTTTAAAAAAAACATCTATTCATCACAGGAATTAATGATATTACACAAAAAAGCAGAGTTCCGAAAAGAACTCTGCTTTTTTCATTTTATAGTTACAGATAATTAGAATTTAGTTTTCTTTCGATACTTTGAAAGAAAGTGTTTTTTCTGGTGTAACTACATTGATAAAATAGATTCCAGAAGCGTAATTGCTAATATCTAAACGAATATTTTGGGTCGCTTCTTCTTTAGAAATTTGCTTCGTAATCAATGTTCTGCCGATTCCATCAGTAAGAGTAATAGTGCATTCTTCTTGCAGTTCTGCCGAGAGCTTTAAGAATACTTCTGAACTAGCAGGGTTTGGATAAACTACTGTGCAGCAGTTAGCCAACTCATCTTCTATACCTGTTACTGGGTCTGGTTTGCGATAGAAAACAGCTCTTGAAGTAGCCTGACAGCCTGTTGAGTAAGTTACTCGTGCTGAATAATTACCTGTTTCTGTCAACTCAAGAGTTGTTGTGGTAGATGTACTCACAACTTCTCCATCTCTTAACCATTCTACTTCTACAATTTCTCCTTCTGATACCAGTGAGGCAATATTATCAGAAACACTAATTCTTACAGTAGGAATAATAAGTCTGTCTATGCTGATTGTATCTGTAAGGAAAATACAGTTTCCACTTAAAGCTACTTCTACGAAGTATTCTCCAGAAGTACTTACAGAAAACTCTCTTCTTTGTGATGGAGCTCCCAACCTACGTCCATTTCTAAATAATGTATAAGTAGCATTTGGAACTTCTGGTACAGAAATTGTAGCACCTTCATCTCCAGCACAGAATTCTGTTTTATCGCTAGAAATTGTGATGTCTGTAGGGAAAGATAGAATTTCTACAACGATTTGAGCTTCTTCTGTACAAGTTTGTCTGCTTACTCTTAGCGTATAAGTGCCAGAAGTTGATACAGAAATAGTAGATGTATTTCCTACCTCATTGCCATTTAACAACCACTGATAAGTAGCATCTTCTGATTCTAAAGCTGATAGTGTTCCTGTCTCACAGAAAACAGCACTAACACCTTGTGTGATGGTAGCAGGAGCAATATCTTTCACTTTCACTCTTACACTTTCAGAAACATTTGATACACATCCGTTACTTACAACACGTAAAGAATACGAACCATTACGAGTTGCTTCATAAGTAGGTTCGCTGCCACTTTGTACCTGTGTTCCATTCAAGTACCAAACATAGGTAACATCTGTACCAGTAGTTGCTTGTTGAGCTTCTAAAGTAATAGAGTTTTCACATGTTGAACGGTTCAAATCGCCTAAAATAGTTGCTACTGGAACTGCTTTTACATCCACAGTAACAGCTAATCTTGTTTGGCTTTCATGTTCTAATCCAATTGTTGAAACATAGTAAGTCTGAGCAGAAGTCAGATTTTCTGTCTCAAAAGTATATGAATTATCTTGAATTGGCTCTGTTGCAGTTTCAGAAGCATACCAATGAATAATTCCTGTTCTGTGTGTACTAGAAACTGTAATTTCACCCTTTGACCCAGCACAAGCATCTACTTTTTCTAATAACACTGGAGCTTTAGGGTAAGTAGCTGTATTTGCACCTGTTGTTGCATTTGAGCTTGTATTAAAGGCTTGAAGAGTATAGTTGTAATATGTGTCTTCCATTAATCCTTCATGAGTATAAGCAGTAGCTGTTGCAGGTAATGTAGCAATCAAATTATTTCTATGATATAGATTATAACCTGTTGCATTTGATGCAGCATCCCAAGAAAGTTCAATAGTAGCAGTATCTAAGGCAGTTGCAATGAAACGAGTAGGGGTAGAAACTGATGGAGGCGTACCACCACCACTAGGAGCAACAATATTGATTAAAGAACTTAATGCTGTCAGAGGACTTGCATCATCGTTTACTCTTAATCCATATTCTCCAAGTGCATCAAATTGAAGGTCGCTCCAAGTTAGAGTACCGTTTACTAGATTGCGAGAAGCCAGTCCTGAAGCAGCACTTAAACTTCCAGTTCCAGTTCCACCATCTCTAAGAAGAGTAACTGTTCTTGGTGCATTATCAATATTTCCATTGGCATCAGTAGCCCTCACACCAACAGAGAAGTTGTTGTTTACTAAAGCACTAGCTGGAACATTTTCAAATGAAAGTTGAGTTGCAATTACTTCTAAAGTAAAGGTATTAGAAATAACATCAGCAGGAAAAGTAGTTGCAAATTGAGAAGTGCTACCACCAGTAGTTGCACCATGTCCATTATTTGGAATAGCAAATTGTAGTACTTCAGCATCTGTAATACCAGTAGTATTTAAAAATACTCTTAAGCTATATTCAGTACTTGCACCATTTGCTGTGCTTGCATTTCCTACAGGAATGGTAAAACGTATTCTATCTGTTGTAATAGAAGCTGTTGCTGTAATCTGACTTCCTCCAGCCCAAAGTTCTGCACCTTGTAGTTGGGTTGTCCAATCAGTAACTGTATTAGATGCTCCACTTACAATGTCAAATTGTGTAGCAATGGTTGGAAAAGCATCAGCAGTAGCTAAATCTTCTACTTGAAAAGCAAATACTTCTACTGCACTTCCAGAGTTGGTAGCAAGAGATGAAATAGTTGTTCCAGTAGGCATAGTGGTAGGAGCTACAATTCTAGAATCTGAATCACCTGATTGTGTAGTAAATTGCCAGTTAGCAGGAGTAACACCACCAAAGGCTAAACCACCAGCTGTAGTAAATACACCACTTGGAACATCCACTGAATAAGTAGTAGAATTTTCTAAGTTTGAAGGTAGAGTTACTGTAACAGTATTTCCAACTACAGAAGTATTTGCCCCAGTTACAGGAACAACTATCGGACTAGCACCACCTGTAAGAGTAATTGAACCTGAACCCACGGCAGGAACTTGGTCAAAAGTAAGAGCTAATGCAGTATTAACAGCTACGTTAGTCGATGTATGAGCAGGCGATAAACTTACTAACTGTAAAGACCTTTCTCTTACTGTAACATCATCAACAGCAAAGCCATATCCCCAGTTATCTAAATCATCATAATAAAAAGCTATCCATAGTTGAGGTTCGCCAGCATAAGCATCCAAATTAAGAGTAATATTTTGCCAAGTGTTAGATTGGCGTGTCATAGAGTGTATCGTTGTCCAGTTGATTCTGTCGGTACTAACTCTAACTTCTCCCAAATCAATCGGAGTAGTTGCTGTAAAAAATACAGCTCTGAAATTAAGTTCTAGGCTAGAATACACAGACATGTCAAATTTTGGACTGATAAGCCAAGAACGATATGGAGTTCCACACCCAGGACTAGGACAAGCATCATCGTTTGCTGCTGCGTACTGACTGCCAGAAGGAATAGAGAAAGCTCCACTACCTAGATTCGTCCCATATTGCCAAGTACCTGTTCCAGCACCTTCATCAAGAATATCCCAACACTCTGCTGGATTCGGATTTTCGAAATCCTCTAAATATGGTAAAGTACTTATAGCAGGAGAGTTTTGTACAGTATGGTTTGTAATTTCATCATTAGCTGTATTTGTATCTGCAGGAAGACTAACTGAAGCTGTCAATACATAAGCTCCAGAAGCAGACATATCAACCGTTGCAGTAAATGTATAATCTACAGAAGCTCCTCCATTCAAATCACTTGACAGTACAAGTGTTTCATTTATTGGAGTTCCTGCATTTACAGTATAAGATACAGGAATTGACGTTCCACTCGTGATGGCAGAACAATCTAAATTTTTAATTCGGATTGTAACAGGTTCAGTAGCTGTTCTTGTATCACAGCCTTGTACAGGATTGACTATAGCTGTTAGTTCTAAGTCTGCTCCTGTTCCAGCACCTGGTGTAATAGAAAAACCTAAAGAACGTTGGCTAGTTGCTCCAGTAGTAGTATTTCTTGCTCTTATACTGAACCAAGTTAGTCCTGTGAGTCCTGTAGCTGTAAAGGATGTAGTACTGCTTGTTCCAATCTGATTATATGCTCCTGTAGTTTCATCAAGTTGATAAATAATATATTCATCTGCATTTGGAACGGCTGTCCAAGATAAAATAGCTGCACCACTACAAGGCAACCCTGCAATCCCAGTAGGAACTCCTATAATAGCAAAAGCATCACTTTCTGCACTTAAAGAAGGTGTATTAGAAGTTACTCTAATTTTAGCTTCATTAGTCATTGTATTCGGAACAGTCCAACTCAAACGACGAGTATTTGCAGGCACTGAACCATTAATTACTGTCCAAGTTGCTCCGTTATCTAAAGAATATTCAACAGAAGTTGTGCTTGAAACCCCTTCCATATCCCACTGAATAAGTTCAGAGGCAGAAGGTTCTAATGTCATTCCAGCCGAAGGATAAGTTACTTCTATATAGGGTTCAGTAACTGTCCAAGTAAGAGCGTATTCTTGATTTGCTCCAGATGTAACAGCTGTTCCTTTTACACGAAGCGTGTAAGTTCCAGCAGTAGGAGTAGGAATAGTTACTTGTTCGATAATATCTACTGTATTTACTCCTCTTACAGCTACATTATTTGGGTTTGCTCCATCTAAAGTCCAAGGCAACCAAGTATTTGTAGTTGGGTCTAAAACTTCTAAATCTAAATCATTAATTAGAGCTGGGTTTGCATTAGCAGCAGCAGCAGGGTCAGACCAACAAAGCATTACCTTAACTTCGTGTACTCCAGCAGGAACAGCAATGGTAACATCATTTTGTCCTCCAGTAGTTACTGTATTTACAGCATAATTAGTTGCTTCTAATGCTTTTACAGCTTTAAGTCCATTGATTCTACCAAAACCATATTTATAATCAGGCCCTACATTTCCTAAATCATCAGCATTATTTGAGAGTACTGCTTTTACCAAAGAAGCAATAGGATTTGCTCCAGTATTTAATTGGCGATAACGTTGATAAATCTGCGCTACTGTACCTGAAACTCCTGGTGCAGCCATTGAAGTACCACTATTTGCAGCATAAGTATTATTAGGCTCAGTAGAAACTACACCATTTCCAAAAGAACTTACTTCTGGCTTGATACGTCCGTCTTCCACAGGACCAAAACTACTAAAACCAGTAATCACATCATTATTAGTTAAAGCTCCAACCGTAATTGTATTTTTAGCAGCTTTTCCAGTTGTAGTACCAAATCCACCTGCACAAGAAGTTTGTGAGTTTCCTGCTGAAAATACGTGTACAAGATGTGGGTTGTTATTAACAAGTAAGTCTTGTTCTCTATTATTAATCATATAAGGGTCGCCTGTTGAACAGGTAGCACTGAATCCATATGAATTTTGAGTAATCACAATTCCATGATTGTCAATAGCATCTTGCATTTCAGTAGCTATATCTCCGTTAAAATTATGAGAAAATATCAAAGCATTAGGAGCCATTCCTGTATGACGAGGATTCAAAAGACCTGCTCCTGCCATAGTACCAGCAACGTGTGTACCATGGTCGCTTGCAGAAGTATTCTCCACTAATGTTACACGTCCAGAGAAATCAAGGTGTGGACCTACATTTCCTCCATCCCAAATACCTAAGTTTACTCCTGTGCCATCTAAGTTTCTTGCACCATAATTCAGAATAGCTGAACGGTGAGCCGATTTTCCATAATAGTTTTCTTCTTTTGGAGGCTCTGGCACAGATTCAACCCACAAGACCCAAGGCAACTCAGCAAGGTCTGCTATTTTTTCTTGAGGTAGGTTTATTGTAAAATTGCCTGTTACTTTACTTTGGTAAGAAACTTCTCCACCTAAGCGTTGTACATCTGAAAATACTCTTGCTGCATCTATTTTATTAAAAGGAATTACTTGTAGCGCTACTTGATTGGCAGAAAGAACTGCCCAACTCGGAATATCATTTTGTAATAACCTCTCTTGTGTTTTCTGAGTTGTAGAAAGAATTACAAAAGCATGAATACGATAATTCTGAATGAGAGCCTCTAATTCTGAGTTTGGAAGGTTTGCTTTCACTTTTGCAGTATAAGACAAATCGGGAAGGTACTGGATAAGTTCAATACCTTTAGTCTTTAAGGCTTCTCTATCTTTATGAGAAGGTAAAGTACTAAACTGAACCACTAAATAATAATGATTGTCTGATAAAGCTTCTTCAAATAAAGACTTTGTTTTTATAAAATCTTGAGTGTTAGAAACATACTTTTGCGTAGATGATTTTAGTCGCAAAGAAGGAGAGGTATTTTGAGCCATCACTTCTGGAGAGTGTATCAAAGTAATCATACCTAGAAAAAGTATAGCTAATACTTTTTGGATTGATTTTACTCTTCTACAACAGGAAACAACAAGGTTGTATTGAAAATCCATTCTGTATAAAGGTTAAATAGGAAAATAAGAATAATAGTTAATCAACTAACTATTGTGGTTTTGCTTTTTGAGCTATGGCAAGGTATAAAAAAAAAAAAAGAAAAGTTAAAAAAAATCATGAGATGAGAATATTTTAATGATTAGACAAATACAAAAAACACTATTCTACAAAATTGTAAAATAGTGTTTTAAAGTCTTTTTTAGGTCTTAAACAACTTCTACCTCACATCAAAAACGCTACAAAAACTTTTGAATATAGGAAATTTGGTAAGCTCTAGTTTTTCTCCAATTTCTAATAACTTTTTGTATTCTACTTGGGAGAGTAGAGGAGTGGTTGTAATTTTTTCTTCTTCTAAAAATAGAAGCACTAGAAATTTAACCAACACATAAGGAGCATTTAAAGCATCATTTTTCCAGTTTTGACTTACTGATTTTTCTTCGTGTAGATGTTGCCAAAGGAGTTCATTTTGTTGAAGAGAAGAATACATAGCTGTTTTTATAGCCTCATAAAAACCATTTTCCCAACGTCCGAAATCTTTAATTAGTTGTTTTAAAGCTGCCAAAAGTGGGTCGTTCGTACGAAACGCATTCTCTTGACGAGAGAGCATACGAGCTTTTTTAGTAAGGCTAAGTTCTTCAAACAAACTTATACTTCCATTGGCAAGTGCAATTGCAATAGAGGGAGCAAGCAGAGTAAGAGCAAAGAAATCTTTTTCATCTAGGGGACGAATTTCTGTATAAGTAGAAAAAAAACTACTTCTCAGAGTATCTAATGGCTCTCTGACAGATTTGTTTTGTAGGAGTATGGAAAGTTCACTCTCGTTTAGCATCTGTAAATTAATTGATAATGGAAAATAGAGAATTAACAATGAATTACCTTGAAAATAAGCTATTTAACTTTACTTACCATTTTCATCATTATCTTTTTTATCGTCTTTATTTTTTCTACCAAAAACAGATAAATGCACATAACGCTGTGGATGTTCTCTCAAATCAATTAATAGCCTGTCTAAATCAGATACAGTATAATTGAGTTGTTGGTACAGCGAATCGCTATGAATGAGTTTTCCCAAAGAACCATCAGCATTATTGATAGCTTGTGTAGTTTTGTTGAGTTCTGCCAAAAGCTCATTACTTTTCTTACTAATTTCTCCTACTTCTAGTTCATTAAGAGAATTGGCAAAATTATCTAGTTTAGCAATTATGGGTTTAAATTGTGCTTCTGTATCTTTCAAAGAAGCTGTAAGAGCAGCTAAATTAGCTGTAATGTTACGAAGCTGTTGGCGATTGTCTGCCAAAATTCCATTTATGCTTGCTGTTGTCATTTTAGTATTCTCTAATATTTCTCCAACAGTTCCACTCATCGCTTCATATTGTACCAACATATTTTTCAAGACTAAAGCTGTTGAGTCTATGTTTTTGGCAAGTGGGTCAGCTTTTTCAGCAATCAAGTCTGTCAAACCTAATTCTACCCCCCCTTTGAGGGTATCTCCAGATTCTAGTTCTTTACCTTTTCCAAGAGTAAGATTAATCTGTTTTCCTCCTAAAAGACCTCCGTCAGCAAGCATAGATTGAGAGCCTTCTCTTACACTAATGTCTTTTTTTATCTTTAGCGTAACAAGTAGTTTATTGCCTTGCTCTGGTAGAAGTTCAATTTTATCAACACGTCCTACGGCATATCCATTAATAATAACTTGATTGGATACTGTCAGACCATCTATATCATCATAGAAAGTATAAAAGGTATTGTCTCTGCTAAAAAAATCACGTCCTTTTAAAAAATTGAAACCTAGATACAACATTGCGCCAGCCACTACTACAAGCAAACCGACTTTAAATTCTTTGGATATGTTTTTCACAAAAAATGGAATTTTATGATATAATGTTAAAAAAATAGACTTTTAGGTTCTTCCTAAATCAAATCTGCTTACAAAACGTTTCTTTTCTAGTTTTGTTTTGTACGGATAAAAATGGTTAGTATGAGAAGTACAGACTATTCTCTGACTTACTTACAAATTTAGAAGTTAAATAATAGAATGAAAATTATTTTAAACAAATTTAGCCTTCTATTTTTTCTACCTTTGTTGTCTGATAGTACAAACATCCATCTTGAACCTATAAAAAGAGAGAATAAAGTTATGATTTTGAGTATAGAGAGTTCTATTCATATTTGCTCGGTCGCTCTTCACGACACAGAAGGCAATTTGCTTGCCCTACACGAACTTCATGAGCAAAGAAAACAAGCCGAACGCCTTACACTTTTGGTGGAAGCTGTTTTGAAAACTGCACAAGCCAAATTTTCAGACTTAAAGGCTATTGCTGTTGGTTCGGGAGCAGGTTCTTATACTGGACTTCGCATAGGTGTTTCAACGGCAAAAGGACTTTGTACTGGACTTGATATTCCTCTTATTGGTATTCCGTCGCTAAAAGCGTGGGCTGCTTCGCTGAGAAGTTTGGCTAAAGATTTAAAAAATCAGACACAAGATAAAAATGAATATCTTCTTTGTCCTCTGATGGATGCTCGTAGAATGGAAGTTTTTACAGCAATTTTTGATACTGATTTGAATTATGTCTTAAATGAGACAGCCTTAGTTATTGATGAGAATAGCTTTAAAAAAGAACTTGCTTCAAATAAAATTTTGTTTTTTGGAGATAATGAGGAAAAGTTACAAAAGTGTAAAGCATTAATCAATCATGAAAATGCGATATTCATTTCTGAGAAACTTTCTTCAGCAAGAGAAGTTGGAAAACTTGCCATTGAGAAGTATAAAAATCAGGAGTTTGAAGACTTGGCATATTTTGAGCCTAACTATGGAAAAGAATTTTATACGACAGCTAAAAAGCAGTTTCCAATAACCAGTAATCAGTAATCAGTTTTGCTATTTTTTAAGCTAATGAAAAAAAATCTTTCTATTTTTCTTGTGTTTTTATTTCTCATGGGGTTAGTTTCTTGTGTGCCTACAAAATATCTTTCCTCTAATGAAAAATTGCTCTATAATCAGAAAATAGAGGGAACTAAAAAAGTAGATGAAGATGAACTATCAGTGTATTATCGTCAGCAGCCCAACAGACGAATTTTGTACCTACCCATTACACCCTATCTCTATTTTTATTATTTGGGGAAAAGTAATTATACTCCACAAGATTCTTTAGAGTTTATCAGAGAAAAAGAAGAACTAGAACTCAAATACGACAAAAAATTGGCAGAGTATGAGAATGCGACTAGCCAAAAAGAAATAAATAAGCGAAACCGAATTAGAAATAAATATGAGAAAAAACTCCTCAAAGCAAATGATAAAATAGAAAATGGAAACTGGTTTATGCGTTCGTTGGGAGAAGAACCAGCTATTTTTGATACTACACTTATGCAACAGACAGCCGACCAGATGAGTTTGGCTCTAAAGCAAAAAGGCTATTTTTCAAGTACAGTTATCCCAAAAATCTCTTATCATAGACAAGATTCTCAAAAAGTGATTGTTACCTATAAGGTACACGAAGGCAAAGCACAAATTATACGAGATATAGACTATCAGATAGAAGATTCTACTATCAGAAAAATTGTATTTTCAGATACTACTAACCGACTTTTCAACCGAAACGATAGGTATAATGAGTCAGTTTTAGCAGCCGAGCGAGAGCGCATTACTACTCATTTGCGTAGCAATGGATATTTTGACTTTACCAAACAGTTTGTATTCTTTGATGTAGATTCTCTTATTCAAGATGCTCCCTATCAGTCAGATATTACGATTGCTATTGAAAATCCATTACCAACTCTGACACAAAAAAACAGAAAACATAAGCGTTTTATAGTAGATTCTGTAAAAGTAATTATTGATGGAAATGCTTTTGGTGTTGTTAAAACTAAACCTAAATACTCAAAATATGACAGTATAAAATATTTAGAATACGAGCAAAATTATTCGAAAAGAGTTCTGAATACTAAAATTCAGCTCCGTCCAAATCGTTATTACAATCAAGAACACGAAGCTGAAACACAGCGTTCGCTCACACAGCTGAATATGTTTCGCTTTGTTAATATGCGACATGATACTACTGGAGGAAAATTTGTAACAACCATTTATGCCAACTCGCATACAAAATACAATCTCTCTTTGGAGGGGGGAGTAGCAATAAATGTAGCGCAAATCATTCCAGGTCCTTTCTTTAGTGTGTCTTTACTCAACCGAAATATTTTTGGAGGGGGAGAACTTTTAGAGTTTAACGGACGTGGAGCAATAGAATATCAAGCTGCTATTCAAGGATTACAAGTAGATTTGAATCAAGCCCTTCGAACCCAGCAGTTCAACTTTAGCACGAATCTTACTTTGCCTCAATTTGTATTTCCATTTTCTAAAAGAATACAACAACGTTTTGGGAAATATAATGCTAGAACACGGTTTCAAATAGGTTTTTCCAACACCGACCGACCCGAATATACACGTACAAATGCACAGTTTGCCATGCGTTATAATTGGAACAAAATTCCTTTCAAAACCTATCAAATTGATGCTATTGATGTACTGATTACCAACACTACACGTATTAATCCTAATTTTTTAGAAAACTTGGAAGAACTGGCAGCCAATGGTAATAATCTTATCTTCAACTTTAGCCGTTCGCTTACCACCACCGTTGGAGGAAGCTATACCTACAACGATAACTTATACGAAAGAAGAGTAGCTCGTTATTTCAGACAATTTGCCGAGTATGGAGGTTCTTTTTTGAGCTTAAATAATAGAAATGTTATTGATTCAACTGAAATATTGAGCGACACGCTTACTTTTTATCGTTTTTTCAGAACAGATACAGATTTTAGATACTACAAACCTGTAGGAAAGAAAAGCATTTTAGCATATCGTGCCAGACTGGGAATTGCCAAACCATTTGGTAGAGAAAGTATATTGCCTTATGAAAGGTATTTTTTTGTAGGAGGAGGCAATAGTTTGAGAGCTTGGCGACCACGAAGACTTGGGCCTGGTTCATACTCTCCACGTCTTGCTAATGGAGATTATGATACTCGTTTCGAACAACCGGGAGAACTATTAGTAGAGCTTTCAGTAGAATGGCGTAGGGACTTGATGAAATATGTAGAAACAGCCATTTTTTTTGATGCAGGAAATGTGTGGATGATTTCAAATGATGATGCTCGCCCTGGTTCGGAGTTTGAACTTAATCGTTTTTGGAAAGAAATTGCACTCAATACAGGTGTAGGACTTCGACTAGATTTTTCTTTCTTAATTGTACGTGCTGATATAGGAATACGTATGTATGACCCTACACTTCCCCTTTCAGACAGATGGGTAGGTAACAATGTTTTTCGCCGACCTTTTCAAAATTCTGCTGTCAATATTGCTATTGGTTATCCTTTCTGATAAAAAATAAGTCTGTTAAAAATAAATTTTCAATGACTAAAGTTATTCTTTAAATTTAGGTCTAACTAATTTCTAAACTCAACTACTTTCTGTACTAATGAAAAATATTAATTTACACTCTTTATCTTTTATAGTTCTGCTTACTTTTTCTACTGGATTATTGTTTTCTTGTGGAGAAAAAAATAAAAACCAAACTTCTGAATCTACTTCAAATGATTCTATTTCTACTGAAACTACAAAAGAAACAGTAGAAACAATCAATCCAACAGAAGAATATCGCACTTTCGTAGCTACTTTAGATACTACACAAATGTCTTCTTCTAAAGAGGCAGCCGAAAAATTTCAAGAACTTTATTCAAATGCAACTCCAGAACAGGCTGATGAAGGTTTTTTAGTCTTTAATAATCTTTATAATTCCCTACTTATTAATCTAGGAGAACAACACTTTCAAGACACTGAAAAGACAGGAGATTACGAAAAATATTATTCTATTGCAGGAATTTACAACGGTTATAATGATGGAAAAGATGCTTCTCCAGAAATGTTAGCGTACAATAAAGAGCTTGCTAGTCATGGTTTTGGAATTGGAATGGAAGAAGGCTCAACCTATTTTCTACAAAATAGAGACTTTTTGAAGGGATATTTTTATGATAGAGTTTCTCCTGCTATGAAAGAGTATTTGGTTCAAAAAAATAAGGAAGCCAAAGAAGTTTTTGCTAGTGATGGAGGACTTATTATTTCTCCAACTCGTTTGGCAGAACGTGTGGTATGGGCAGAAAAATTTATGAAAGAAAATCCTAATTTTCATCCTTCATTAAACGAAGTTATAGAATTGGATAAGAAAATGTATTTCAATGCGTTAGTTTTTGGAATGGACAATACGCCTCTTTTTGATTATCAGACCAAAGAAATAGACCCAGAATTTGAAAAGGCATATCAAATAGTTACGAGTAGCTATTCAGATACAGAAACTGCTGCTATTATAAAGCCTTATTATGAAGCTATCAAAAATAACAATAAAGCAAAGCAGCAAGAGATAATAGAAAAGTTACGCAAGGAGGGGGAAATTTATAATTACTAATACGCTTTCAAAATGAAAATTAGAACTCTTATTGTTTTTGTGGCTTATTTTGCTTACTCTCATTTTGTGAATGCCCAAATAGACTCTACAAAAACAAGCCTATATTTAAAATGTGCAAATGAAATTCTCATAAGCTATCCAAAAGATATAGACACCACTAAAATTACTTTTGAGGTAGAAGGAGGAAAAGTAATTAACAATTCAGTTTCTAAAATTATTATTATTCCTACTTCTGCCAAATCTACATTATATGTTTTATATAATGGAAAAGAGCTTTTTAGGCAGAAATATCATGTAAAGTTAGTTCCCAAACCTGAAATAAAATGTGTTTTGACAAAAGATAAATTTCCTAAAAGATTGCGAATCGATATAGAACCTGATAAAGACTTCCTAAAAAATTGCCCTTTAGATTCTCGTTATAGTATTGATTTTACAGCAATTTTAGTAAGAGATAATGAGGTAGTAATAAGCGAGCTATTTACCGAAAAGAAACAGCAACTTACTCAACAAGAGTGGTTTACAATAAGAGAGCTATTTAAGCAAAACCCTACTGCAAAATGGAAAATAATCATTGAGAGATTTACTCCAAAACAAATGAATTTTAGAGGAAGCATCCACTATACGTGCTATCCTGCAATTCATAGTTATGATTATGGTATCGAATCTTTTGAAAGATAAATAGTAAGAAAGTGGATTAAGAAAGACTATTCTTAAACGCTTCAAAAAGCTCTAAAAGGCGAATATCTCCACTTGTAGAAGCAAGTGGTTCGGCAGCTACATCTCTTGAAAAAGTAGGGCGATAAGAATAACCTCCAGTAATGCTGTCTTTTCTTTCGTAAAAATAAATACTAGGAATGTTGTTGGTATAAGTGTTTTTATCGAAAAATAAAGGCGAAAGATTCAGTATTTCATTTTCTAAATTGGTCTGTTTGGTAATACAAACAGAATGACTATCTGTATAAAAATTCAGAGGTTCTTTTTTGATTTGTCCAGACTGATTGGTGTCAGAAAAAAGATGGTTTAAAGAATGAACAAAGTTGGCGTCTCTGTTTTTGAGTTTAATTACACGAATACTTCTAATAGAAATTAGTTCATATTTGGCTAGAAATGCAAGTTGTTCCAAAATCGTAGTCAGATGATTTTCAGCTTCTAAGCAGTTTTCTTCTACCTTTTCAATGTTCCAAGTGGCAGCCTGTGTACGCCAGTTTTGATAAAGACTTTCTAAAGAAAGATACGCATTTTTAAAGTTATCTTGTTCAAATTCTTTTTTCCAAGTTGTTAGTTCTGAAATGTAGGGTGTTTTCCCATTTTGCAAAAATATTTCTACTACTTCTTCTATTAAAGGTAAATAAATGGAAGGTGTAGGGTTATCAATTTCTTTGAAAAGTGATTGAAATGTACTTGAAATGGGAATATTACTTTTTACCTTCTCGTCCCAAAGCTCTGCCAAAAGAAGATAGCAGATATAACGCATTGTAGAAAAATAGGTACGCAAAATCTGATTGATTCTACCCAAATTGCGTTCTTGTTCGGAAGGCGAAGGCGCAAAGAGACGTTTGAGTTCTTCAGCAATAAACAAAGGAAAATAACGCACAATCTGATTTGCCTTTTGTGTGAGTTGAAGGTTTTCACTATAATTTGTATCTCCTTCATCATCTTCAAAATAGGCACTTAGTTCGTCTTCTGCAAACGGATTTTCGATGTCTAAATCGTTTTCTATCACAGTTCCGATTTGAATATTTCGATATTTTGCCACAGCATAAAAAACAGGCAAAATAATATTTCGGTTGAGCTGCGTAGAAGGAACAACTGTATTTGAGTTATTTTTAGCAAAAATAAGCTCTTGCACCAAATTCGTATTGGCTTGACGAGGTTGTGGAAAACCTTTTGAAGTTAGATTTTTCTCTAATTGTAGGTAAATATCACGCAGAGCAAGTTCTGTTTTGCGAATATTGATTCCATTCTCTAAAATGTTGATTAATTCGCTTGTAAATGCTGAATATTCTTCTGCTGGAGGATATTTTGAAGGGGTATTTTTCTTTGAAGATGCTAGTACATAGAAATTCGTTTTGCGAAATTGCTCAAAGGCTTTTTCACTAAAACAAGCATCTAAAATCAAAACTACCAAAAGTCTCTCTTTCTGAATAACACGATTGATAGCATCAATAGAAACACCAGTAAAAAAAATATCTTCTACTTTACTTTCACTCGTACTCAAATACAGATTGAAATCTTCATCTAAAATTCCATGTCCAGAGTAATAAATTACCAAACTCTTCGAAGCATTTTGAGCAGCCGTTTTGATGACTTTCAAAATCTCTTGTGGCTGCCCTGCATTATGAAGGGTAGTAATATTTTCTTTGTTGATTCCAACTGTAGAAGATGCCAGTACTTTTTCTAAAGTATCAACATTTGTTTTTGCAGCAGGCAGGTCGTGCAGCGACTCATCAGCATCATACTTGCTAATGCCCACCAAAACGGCTTGTGTTTTTGCTGCATCAATTAACCTCATTTATATCAATTATGAATTATGTAATAATCAGCGTAGCTAATTAAAAATTAAAAATTACGAATAAAGAATAGCTTCGAATACATTATTTCAAAATATCAGACAAATCTCTTATTAGTTCGGCAGATTGGTCGTTGAGTTGTTTGGCATTTACTTTTAGTTTTGTTCCGTCTGGTTTTTCAAGCTCTACGGTTATTTCTTCTCCTCTTTTCGTTTGTCCTCTTTGATTGAACCATGTCTGAAGAGCTTTTACCATCTGAACCACAGCAGGCGCACCCAAAACAACTGCCAAAGTAGCTTCCATAGCTCCACCAGCTTCATCTTCTTTTAAAGCAGCACGTTCTTGATTTATTTTCTGATAATCAAAATCTTCGTCGTTTTCTAACCAATTTTTTAGGTTTTTGGCTTCTTGGCTGCTTTGTTCGTCTGCCAAAACGTGTATCTTTAGTGTCTTCATAATAGAATATTTTTAGAGAAAAGATTTAAAACGCAATATATAAAAAAAGAATGTGTTTAGATAGGCTATTTTTAGTAAACTACATAAATATAAAAGTCAAATTCTTATGTTTTGTTAATCTATGATGGTAATTAACTCGGCTAAGTAACCAATTTTGTAAAAAATCGTTACTGTCTTGAATTATTCAATCAGAATCCTCAAAACTCAATAAAAATTTATGCGTTTAAGAAACGGTCAAGTAGCTCCTCTTTTTGCTTTAGAAGATGTGTATGGTAGAAATATTGATTTATCTTCTTATAAGAGCAAAAATAAAAAAATACTCATTTCATTTTTTAGAAATGTAGCTTGCCCTTTTTGTAATTTTAGAATACATCAACTTACTAGAAAAAATAAAAATTGGAAAGATAAACTAGAAATGATTTTTTTCTTAGAATCTAAAAAGGAAGTGGTATTACGTAGTATATTCCATCAAGAGGTTTCTCCTATTCCAATTATTAGTGATGAAAAAAGGATAATGTATCAAAAATATGGTGTAGAAAATTCAATATTCAAGTTTTTAGGAACAATGCTTTCTGCTGAAAGAAGAGCTACCTTCAATAAAGCTAAAGAAATGGGTTTAGGTATAGAAACAGACGAAAAAACAATAACAACCATTCCAGCAGATTTTTTATTAGATGAGAATCTAAATATAGTAGAAGCCTATTATGGTAACAATGCTTCCGACCACTTGCCATTTGAAAAAATAGAAGCCATTTTGTAAAAAGTAGTGTGATTTTTGCCACTTAATAGCTAGTATTTTTAATAATTTACCCCTGTTTTATTTTTTAAACTTAATTCCCTTTTATAATCATGTCTCAACGTTTAGAAGCTGGACAAACTGCTCCCCTATTTTCTGTAGTCGATGTTTTTGATAGAGAAATCAACTTATCTGATTATCAAAAGAAAGGTAAAAAGATATTAGTTTCTTTTTTTAGAAATGTAGCGTGTCCATTTTGTAATTTTAGGATTCATCAACTAACAATGAAGAATGATGCGTGGAAAGATAAGCTAGAAATGATTTTCTTTTTGGAAGCTCAAAAAGACGTTGTTTTGAAAAGTTCTTTTCACAGAGGGGTTTCTCCTATTCCTATTATAGCTGATTTTGAGCGAAAAACGTATTCAGAATATGGCACAGAGGTTTCTACCGAAAAATTCAATGCCACTATAAATTCAGCAAAACAAATGGCAATACACGCCAAATTAGTGGAAAAAGGATATGAAATAGACTCTAAAGAAACTCAAATACATTCTATTCCAGCCGATTTTTTGTTAGATGAAAACCTAACTATCATAAAGGCACATTATGGAAAAGATATTCCAGACCATTTACCTTTTGAGGAAATAGAACAATTTATTTCCGAATAAAAAGATAGCATCTGTTTTTTCAAGAAAGACCATTTTTCAATTTTATAATTGAAAAATGGTCTTTTTTAGTATTTACTTTCCAATACAGAACTTTCCGAAGATATTTCCCAAGATTTCATCATTCGATACTTCACCTGTAATAGAACCTAAGTGTTCTAAGGCTGTGCGTAAGTCTAGGGAAAGTAAATCGCCTGTTAGTCCCATTTCTAGTGCATTCAGCACATCAACTAGAGCCAATTTTGCACCTCTTAGACTTTCATAATGTCGTGTGTTGGTAACAAGTGTATCTCCTGCATTGAAATCATCGGCTTGGATAGCTTCTAAAATTTTGCTTTTGAGCTTTTCAATATCTTCTCTGCTAGTTGTGTTGTTGGCTTGCGTAAAAATGGTATTTGTATTTTCTATCCATTTTTGTAATTCATCTTTCCACTCAAAGCTACTTTCATTATTGATTTTATTCCAAAAATCAGCCTTATTCAAGACAAAAAGCGTGTTTATACCTAAATTTTCAACTTCCTTTATTTCTTCAAAAAACTCTGCCTTAGAAATATTTTGATGAAAAAGCTCTGATAAATCAATTACATATAAAATGAGAGAGGCTTCGTTCATCTTTTTTCTTGCTCGTTCTACTCCAATAGATTCTACTTTGTCATCAGTCTGGCGAAGCCCTGCCGTATCTATAAAACGGAAAGCAATTCCTTCAATGCTGATTTCATCCTCTATAAAATCTCGTGTTGTGCCTGCAATATCAGAAACAATGGCTTTTTCCTCATTCAGCAGTGCATTCAAAAGTGTAGATTTTCCTGCATTGGGTCTGCCTGCAATTACTGTCGGAACACCGTTTTTTATAGCATTTCCAAGTTCAAATGAACTCAAAAGCTGTTCTACCACCTCTTGAACAGTCTTTACAAGAGAAATAAGTTTGTCTCTTTCTGCAAACTCTACATCTTCCTCTCCAAAATCTAATTCTAACTCTATCAGAGAAACAAAATCTAAAAGCTGCTGACGAAGTTCTTTGATTTGATTGGAAAATCCACCACGAAGCTGTGAAATAGCTACTTGATGAGAAGCTGCCGAATCTGCTGCAATCAAATCTGCTACGGCTTCGGCTTGTGCCAAATCAAAACGACCATTGATAAAGGCACGCTGTGTAAACTCTCCAGCTTTAGCATAACGTACAGGCGAATTATCTAAAAAATTTTGAATAATTCGTTTGACAATAAAAGGCGAACCGTGGCAAGAAATTTCAACTACATTTTCCTTTGTAAATGAATGAGGAGCTTTGAAAATGGTAACTACGACTTCATCTAAAATTTCATTTTGAGGGCTTCTTATTGTTCCAAAATGAACAGTATGACTTTTCTGTTCTAAAAGATTCTTTCCCTTAAAAAATTGCTGCGTGTGTAAAATGGCATCTTCTCCAGAAAGACGAACAAGTGCAATTGCACCACGTCCAGCAGGCGTAGAAAGGGCAATAATAGTATCTGAAAAGTCGGTAAACATAAATTAATTAATAATGAAAAATTAGCTACGCTGAACTAGCGTTTGAAAGTGGACAATTAAAATAAAAACACCTCATCATTCGAAATTGTAAGTGTGCTTTACAATTAGCTTAACTGTTATTATACAAAAACAAATCGTTTTACTGATGACTACTAACTGATTACTGTCCTGCAGCCTTAACAATATCTACAATGATAGGTTTCAAACCACTTCTAAAAAACTCTACTGCCACTACCATCACGATAAGTCCCATTATTCGCATCAAAATTTTGTTTCCTGTTTCCCCAAGCATTTTTGAAATTCTAGAAGAAGCCCATAGGGTAAGAAAGGTAATCAGACAGATAATAAACATAACACTTATCAAAACAATTTTTTCATTAATGCTTTGAGCCTCTTGCATCATGACAATAGAGTTAGTAATTGCCCCCGGTCCACAAATCATCGGAATAGCAAGTGGTGTGATAGAAATATCAGTAACATAACTTTTTACGGACTCTTCTTCTATCTTGGTACGGATGAGGCGAGCTTGTAGCATATCATAACCCATCATAAAAAAAATAATTCCACCCACTACACGAAAAGCATCAGCAGAGATTCCGAAAAAATCAAACAAAAGCTGACCTGAAAAAGCAAAAGCAATCATCGTAAAAAATGCCGTAATGAGGGCTTTTCTTGCTGTGGCTGTACGGTCGGCATCACTTAGGTCAGCCGTCATGGTCATAAAGACAGGCATTACTCCCAAAGGATTGATGATAGTAAAATAAGTAGTAAAACAGAGCAGTCCAAATTTGATTAATTCTTCCATTTGTTCTTTATTAGTAACTTAAGTTTATTTCAATTTTAAGGACGCAAAAGTACGAATAAGATATGAGAAACTGAACCCTTTCACGAAAACTTCACAAATCAGGATTGAAAGCATTTTTAAGTCTCAATAAAGACTTATCTTTTATTCTTTTTGTATTTGTTCTACCTTTGCTAGATGGAAGAACAAAGTTTTTATTTTTTTTCTTGGCAGGATATAAAATTTCTACAATCAGAACTACTTTTAGTAGTTGCTTGGGTGTTGGCTTTTTGTGGGTTGCTGCTGCCTAAAAAGATAAGTTCTACTTTTGTACCATTGACTTGTAGCATTGCTTTTTTAGCAAATATCTTTGTCCTTATTTTTTTTACTGACATTGCTACGCCAGTTAAGACAACTTTTTTTTGGAACGACCTTTTTTACCAAAACAGACTGACGCATTATCTAAAAATACTAACTTCTGTTTCAGCAATTTTAGCGATTTGGATTCAGCTTTCTCATAAAAAAGACCTTTCTGAATGGTTTGTGGTCTTGTTAGGAGGTGTTTTGAGCGCACAATTTTTAGTGGTTTCAGCCAATATTTTTGGAGTGTACATAAGCCTAGAAATGCTTTCTATTTGTGGTTATTTGCTAGTATCTTTCTCTGATAAAGGGAAAGAGAAACTAATAGCTTCATCTTTCAATTATTTGGCGTTTGGTGCTGTGAGTGCAGCTTGTTTGCTCTATGGATTTTCGTGGTGGTATGGTGTAAGTGGGTCATTTTCTATTCCTCAAATTTTTGAAACCACTTTAACAAACACTGATAAAAGTATTTTTTTAATTGGTTTTGTTTTGATAGGAATTGGATTTTTATTCAAACTCGCAGCCATTCCTCTTCATTTTTGGATAAGCGAAGTTTATAAAAACTCTTCTGCTGGAACAGTCTTTTTTTTAGCTACTATTCCGAAAATTGTAGCGAGTGGAGTTTTGTTTTTTGTGTTAAGTCAGTCTATTCATTTATCCAAAGACTTGCAAGAAATTGTATTTTCTGCTCTTTCTCTACTAGGTGTTTTATCAGCTATTTTTGGAGGTTTTTTAGCTATTCAACAGAGTAGCTTTAAATGTTTTTTTGCCTATTCAGGAGTTGCTCAAGTTGGATTTCTTCTACTACTTTTAGTTTATAATTTTAAATACGCTACTATTTCAGAAAATGGACTTCTACTATTTTGGGTTTTCTACATTATATCAAATGCTATTATATGGAAATTTTGTGCAGAATTAGAAAATGATGATAATTTTTTAATTAAAGACCTCAATAAATTACCAATTTCCTCTAAGTTGCTCCTTTCTCTTGCCTCACTGTCTTTAGCTGGCTTTCCTCCTTTGGGTGGCTTTTTAGTAAAAATCGTCGTAATTTTTATTGCTTTTCAGAATTATCAAAATGAAGTGAGTTCAGTATTCTTACTTTCTCTGATTGGCGTAGGGATTGCTACCTTGATAGGTTTCTTTTATTACCTCAAAGTGCCTTATCTCTTGTTTTTGAAATCGTCTGCTTCTAAAACACAAAACAACCTTCCCATAATTAGACTTTCTACTTCAACTCTTTTCATTTCAGCTGTATTGATTTTACTCAATATTGGATTAGTAGTTTTTGCTCTTCGCTGGTTCTAATTTTTTATTACTTTTTTTTATAAAAATTTGTATTTCTATGAGAATCGGTCTAATTTAAGTGTTCCATAATCCTATTCTCTATTCATTTTTTGCTTCTTCTTTTTTAATATAGAAAAGTTCCATTCAAATATGCTACTCCAAAAAAAATCTTTTCTGCTTGCTTCTATTTTTAGTGTATTTATTTTTACGTTGTATTTTTTTCCTCTCTATCAAACGGTAGCTCAAAACCTAGAAACTCAATATAAAGCAGCTGTAAACAAATATCGTCCTGATAAAGCAGGAAGATTGGCTTTTGAGATTGGCAAAGGAAAATACAGGCAAGGAAATACAGATGAAGCCATCAGCTATCTTAATCAAGCTGTTAAGCATTCAGCTACTGTCAAAGATTATGAAAACTTAGGAAAAACCTATGCCTCTTTGGCTGAAATTTATAAAAATCAGAAGAATTATGAGCAAGCCGTTTTTAATTATAAAAAGGCTTCAAAATCTTATGAACTATTAGGAGATAGAAAAAAGGCTGCTCTTTATCATTATTTGGAGGGCAATGTTTATGCTCAAATGAAGAGATATGATGCAGCTATTGAAGTGTATAAAACGACAATTCGTTCTGCCAACAATGCCAATGCCACGCAACTTGTTTTACAAATTACAGAAGATTTAGCAAAAATCTATAGAATAAAAGGAGATACTAAAAATGCCAATTTGTATGCTAACATCAAAGAAGAAATAAAAGACGAGGCGCAAGATGTAATAGCACTAGAAGAAAGAAAAGATGAAGTATTGATAGATACCTTATCTGTCTCAAAAACAGAAAAAGAGGAGAAGAAAAAAGAAGCTGAAAAAATAGCACAAGAGCAGAAAGTAAAAACACTTAGTATAGAAGAACTTTTAGAGCGAAGTACATTTGAGTCAGATAGTTTGGAACGTTTGCATACAGAATCTTTGGCAGCAAGGGAAGCAGATAAAAAGCTCTTTATGTATGTTGTTGGAGGAGTAGCCTTTTTTGCTGTAATTCTCATAATTTTTATTATTATTCAGAGTAATACAGTGAGGGCTAAGAAAAAAGCCAACCGAGAACTTGCTTCTGCCAACCAAGAACTAGCGTCCAAAAATGAAGAAATTGAAAGTCAAAAGGAAATTATAGAACAAGAAAAAGAGCGTTCGGAAGCTCTATTACTTAATATTTTACCAAAAGAAATAGCTGAAGAACTCAAACGTAATCCGAACTTGCCTCCACGTTCTTACGACCAAGTGAGTGTTATTTTTACAGACTTTAAAGGCTTTACACAAGTTGCTGAAGAACTAACTCCTGAGGAACTCATCGACGAGCTTGCTGAGTGTTTTTCAGAATTTGATTCTATTTGTGAAAAATGGAATTTGGAGCGTATCAAAACGATGGGAGATGCTTATATGTGTGCTGGAGGTATTCCAACTACAAATTATACGAATCCTGTCGATGCTGTGAGCGCAGCTATGGAAATGCAAGAAGTCATTGAGCAACTCAAACAAAAGAAAATGCTACAAGGAAAGCCGTATTTCGAAATGCGTTTAGGAATCCATACAGGACCTGTTGTAGCTGGTGTAGTTGGGAAAAAACGCTTTGCTTATGACATTTGGGGCGATACTGTAAATTTGGCAGCCCGAATGGAATCTAGTGGGGAGGTTGGAAGAGTAAATATTTCTGAATACACATATTCACTTGTTAGGGATTATTTTTTCTGTTCGTATCGTGGAAAAATAGAAGCCAAAAATAAAGGCGAAGTAGATATGTACTTTGTTGTTTCTAAGTTTTAAAAGTCTTATTGTAATTAATAAAAAAACTATCCTAAAAATCATTCATCAACATGAAAAAAAGATATCTTGTTCTCATTGCTTCACTGATTGTGTTGCTTTTTGTGCCTTATGATTGGGGGAAAGCACAAAACTATAACCGTCGTCAAGTAATTTCAAAGATTAGGAACTATGATGCCAAGCGAAAACGTGCCTTAAAAAATGGAGACTACAAAACAGTCATTAGTCTAAGCTGGCAAATTGCAGATAGTTATCATCTTATCAAGCAAGATGGTTTGATGACACGTTATTATGAAAGAGCTATCTATACTGCTGAAAAAAATAATGATAAACTTTTAAAAGCCAAAAGCCACGAACGATTAGGCGACAAATATAAAATGCCAGATTATTTTACCAAAAAAAATAATCAATATAGAGAAGCAGCCGAACTCTACAATGAACTAAATGAATCCAAAAAAGAAGGAGAAGTTTTGCGTAAAATTGTCAAAATTACGCACAAGGAAAGAGATTATGAAAACCTCATTCCGACTGCCGAAACGCTACTTTCAAAACCAGATGTTTTCGAAATTACTCGCCAAGATAGAATAAATCTTTCTACTGTACTGATAGAGGCACACACAAAACAAGGGAGCGAAGAAAAAGTAAAACTCTTTGAACTCATGTGGGATAAAGCTCAAAGCGAAAAGCCAGACCCACGAGACAAAAAAAGAGAGCTAGAAGAAGCAATGAAAATAGACCCTATGCTTTTATCGCAAAGAGAATTAGAGTTTTTAAGAACTCAAAAAAAAGAACTGACCTTGGATATTGACTCTCAAAAATATGTTATTGAAAGGCAAGGACTAGAACTTCAACTCAAAAATCTTGATTTGAAAATGAAAGAATCTGAGCGTCAGAAACAAGAAGCCATTGCTAAAGAGCAACAAGCCGAAGCGCAAGCGCAAAAAGCTGAAGCACAAGCACAAAAAGCACGAAACAATCAGTTTCTCATCGGACTTATTGGTGGTGGAATCGTTCTTCTTATTTCTGTAGTAGCCTTTATTCAAAAATTTAATAGTAATAGAAAACTTAGTTCGAAAAACAAGGAAATAGAACTAGAGCGCCAAAAATCAGATACGCTTTTACTCAATATTTTGCCAGAAGAAACAGCACAAGAACTCAAAGAAACAGGACATGCTCAACCACAATCTTACGACCTAGTAACGGTTATGTTTACTGATTTCAAAGGTTTTACGCAGATTTCTGAAAAATTATCACCAGAAGATCTCGTCAAAAAATTAGAGTACTGTTTTACAGAGTTTGATAAAATTTGTGATAAATACGATCTTGAAAAAATCAAAACTATAGGTGATGCCTATATGTGTGCAGGAGGGATTCCAGTGGCTAACAGTTCCAATCCAAAAGATGCTGTAAGAGCAGGTTTAGAGATGCAACAGTTTATGAAAGATTGGAAATCTTACCAAGAAAAAATAGGTGAACCAACTTTTGAACTTCGTTTGGGAATTCATACAGGTTCGGTAGTGGCTGGTGTGATTGGTAAAAATAAATTTGCCTACGACATTTGGGGCGATGCCGTAAACCTTGCAGCAAGAATGGAGTCTAGTGGAGAAGTTGGAAAGGTAAATATCTCTGAAACCACATACCATCATGTAAAAAATGATTTTGAGTGTGAATACAGAGGGAAAATTACAGCAAAGAATAAAGGGGAAATTGATATGTATTTCGTTCAGTCGTCAGTAACCAGTAATCAGTAATCAGTATTTTGATGCTTTAGTTATGATAGAGAATAGAAGCCTAGTGTATGATAAAGCCTATCCTTTTGCTATCAGAATAGTAAAGGCTTTTGAGTTTTTGAAAGAGCAGAAAAAAGAGTATGTACTTTCAAAGCAATTATTACGCTCTGGAACTTCTATTGGAGCAAATATTATAGAAGCTAATGGAGCAATTTCTGATGATGATTTTTCTGCCAAAATGAGCATTGCTTATAAAGAATGTTTAGAAACTAAATACTGGCTGAGTTTACTAAAAGATACAGGTTATATAGACGAAAATACATACGAGAGTATGTACAAACAAGCCGATGAAATCGGCAAAATGCTTTTCGCAATTTTAAGAAAAACGAGAATAAACAAACGTAAAATAAGTCAGAAAAAGTAGTAGTATATAAAGTAAATACTACAAAATCGTATTTACTGATTACTGATTACTGATTACTGATTACTGATATTATGAAGAAGCTGAAAGTAAGTACAGGAATTTTTTGGGTAGAAGTGCCAGAAGCAAATGTTTTTATGCTTTGTGGTTGTCCTGCTGATGCTGTCAAACATTTGAAAAAACGTGGGCTTATCGAAACGATTGATAAAAAGATAGGAAAAAATATTGTTTCTTATGAATCAGGACCCAACTGTATTTTGCTTTCAGAAGTCTTGATGCAGAACGGTAGCTTTTCGAATTTGATAGAATTTCCTGCTATGCAGATGCTCTATTTGCAAGGAATGGTCATTCCGAATCATCCGAATAATACAGGCATCCGTCCCATGATTATCGGAACAGAAGAGCAGATAGAAGCACAAATGAAATATTTTTATCGTGGAAATTATGGCTTAATTAATAAAGAAGAATATGAAGCAGCAGGAGTAAGAGGAGAAGATTTTGAGCAAATGATGCGAATAAAACTCAATTTTGCCTTTGGAAAAATAAACCCATCTGATGCTCTTTTAGACAAGCGAATTATCGAAGAAAATGAAAATTCAGAACAAGAAAACACAAAAACAGAAATTCGAAACGGAGTTTTTATAGAAAGAAAAGGATTTAATATTTATGAGATTAGTTATAAAGAGGAAAGCGTAGAAGTAAATCTAAATTTGGGAGCAGAAGACCGTTATGAAGCTCCTTATCAGTTGGGGTATCACTATCTGAATAGAGAATATTTTGCTGTGGTACATTCTGGAGAAGGTGATGGCTGGGATATTAATCGTCCTTGTATGGCGAGCATTGTTATTTTTCAAGGAAAGATATTTTTAGTAGATGCAGGTCCCAATATTCTGACAAGTCTGAATTATTTAGGAATTAGCGTCAATGAGATTGAGGGAATTTTCCATACCCACGCTCACGACGACCATTTTGCAGGGCTTACTACACTCATCCGAACCGACAGACGTTTTAAATATTACGCCACACCACTTGTTCGTGCTGCCGTTACCAAAAAATTGGCTGCCTTGATGTCTATTGAGGAAAGCAATTTTAAAAACTTTTTTGATGTCTGTGATTTGGAATTTGACACATGGAACGATGTAGATGGCTTGGAGGTAATGCCATTGTATTCGCCTCACCCTGTCGAAACGAATTTATTTTATTTTAGAGCCAAATGGAAAGATGCCTACAAAGTTTATGGACATTTAGCTGATGTAGTTTCGTTTGATGTTTTCAAAAAAATGACGGAACGAGACGACAATTTGCAAGTTTCTAATGAGTGGTACGACAAAATCACGCAAAACTACCTTATTCCTACCGACCTCAAAAAAATTGATATTGGTGGAGGAATGATTCACGGACAAGCCGAAGATTATCGAAAAGATGAATCTAAAAAAATAGTTTTGGCACACACGCACAAACCACTCACTTTCAAAGAACGAGAAATTGGTTCATCGGCAGCCTTCGGAATGATTGATAAACTTATTCCTGCTAGTCATGATTATCTCTTTGATTTTGCGAGCAAATACATTCAATTTTATTTTCCTAGCGCTCCACAGCACGAAGTCAATTATTTGCTCAACCATTCGGTAAGGCACTTCAACGCAGGAACAATTCTTTTCAAAAAAGGACACAATAGCGAATATGTGTATTTGCTTCTCACAGGTTCGGTGGAATTTATAGATTCCAAACGAGGCAACCAACACGTTTTGCCAGCAGGTTCTCTCATTGGTTTTTATTCGGGGTATTTGGGTGGAAAAGCTCTTGAAACCTACCGAGCAGCCAGTAATATTACTGTTATTCAGATTCCTCTACAATCGTATCACGATTTTGTGGATAGAAATGATTTGTATAGCGAACTCAAACGAGTAGAGAAAAATATTTTGTTTTTAGAAAATACATGGCTCTTTGGCGAGGTGGTTTCTTTTCCTATTCTAACACGCATTGCCAAAGCAATGACCCAAACTGAAGGACAAGATTTCTCTCAAAAATACATTCTCTATCTGATAGCAGAAGGCAGCGTAACTCTCAAACGGAATGGTAAAAAAGTAGAAACGCTACAAAAAGGCGATTTCTTCGGAGCAAACGACATCTTGAATGCTGAAAACTGGGAAGAAAACACCGAAAAATACAGCATTTCTATCTCAAAAGATACTTCTCTTTTCGCCATAGCAGCCGATTTGATACAAGAAATTCCTGTCGTCTATTGGAAAGTTATTGAAACGTATGAGAAGAGGTTTAGGAGGGGGTAGATAAATATTTTGGTAATCCACTAACACATTTTAAATTTAATGAATACTGTTCAAAAAGGAGATAAGTTTGAAAACGTGTCCTATGAAATTGTTAGAAACATTATTGATAGTGGTTCTCTAGGAATAAGTCCTAATTCTTGTAAAATTTATCAGAAAAAAGGTTATTATTCTAAAGATAGAGAAGGAAACATAATCTTTGATATTTCAGTAGAGGTATTTTTTGGCAATCAACAGGAGTATTATTTTCTTTTCTTGATTGAGTGTAAAGATTATTCTACTAAAAATATTCCTGTCGATGATATAGAAGAATTTATAAATAAGACAAAACAAGTAGCAGGGGTTAATGTCAAAGGAGTTTTTATGACAACAAGAAAACTTAGTCAAGGAGCTTATAATGTTGCTAAAAATAAGGGTTTAATGATTATACATGTAAATCCAGAAATTAGTTACAATGTAGTTTTGAATAAAAAAAACGCAACTCAAGGTCTTGATAAAAAAAAGAATGGGAAAACCTCTATAGATGACTTGGCTAAAACTTTAGAGGAGCAAATAATAAAATCTTATATAAAGAGGTACAGGGATAAAATAAAAGATAATGAAGGATGAAATACAAATAAAAAAATTGACAGAGGATATATTAAGAAAATTTGCTTACTCATTTCTAATAGGTGTAAAGCAATTAGATATGAAACTCCTAATTGCAAACTTATATAAGAATTTTAGACTAAAAACTAAGTATATATCTGACATAAACAATAAGATAGAAAGTGAAATATTGGGCAAATACGATTTGAATAATAGAACAATATATGTAAGTGCTAAAGAATATGTATCTCAAAGAGGTTTCTTCATAATTGCTCATGAAATAGGACATTTTTTTCTTCATAGTGAACTAATGATGGAACAGAAGGAATATGACAGTTTGAAAGACAATGAAGACAACTACAAAATATTTGATTATATATTCGAGGATAAAGGAAATTGGATTGAATGGCAGGCAAATTATTTTGCTTTAAACTTAATAATTCCTAGTGTTGCTTTATTTGAACAATTTGAAAAAGCAAAGTCTGAAATCAATTTAAGTTCTAACATATTATATGTTGATGAACAGACTTGTAATCAAGAGAGCTTTGCATATATCGTGAGCAAACTTTCAATTTTTTTTCAAACAACTAAGGTAAGCGTAATATATAAGTTACATTCAGAAGGTTACATCAAGTTTGGGTATAAAACTAAATCTTTAAAGAGTGTAATGAAGAGTTATTATCCGAATATGTTTGATATTTAATCCCCCCATCTGGCGCAAGGTTCTACCCCTTATCTTGTCCCATAAAACTTTGAATTTTGGCTATTGTTTTGCGCTGTTCTT
>NZ_JAHDIG010000017.1 GCF_020630935.1 Bernardetia sp. | reverse complement strand
TCCCTAACAAAACAAAACGCCTTTGCAATCATCTTGCAAAGGCGTTTTTGTTTTTACTTTTTATCTTGATTTTTATGTTTCTCTTTCAACGAGCCTGTTTCAGCGTCTTGGTTGCCAATTTTTTTATCATATAATTTTTTATCTAAAAAATCATTGATTTTGTCAGCATCAAAAGAAGTTACAATTTCTCCAAATTCATTAACGTGAACATTCAATCCTTCCAACTCTGGATTGACTTTCATTTTTTTATTTTTTTTCTTGCTCATAGTTTCTTGATTAGATTAAAGTATAATGTGAGATAGTCTAATAATATAATAACTCAATCGCTGCCAAATACGTTTCAAAAATTACAAAATACATCAATTTTTTCTAAAACAGAATTTAAACAATACTATATGGAACTCTTTTTAATCGGTGTTTTATTTTTTTTCGCAATGGTTACACTCACTATTGAGGTTCTTTCAGGAACAATAAAGTTTGGAATCATTAGTCTTACGCTCACGATTTTAGCTACAACACTTACCTACTTTTTCTATGGAATAGATACTGCCGTTTGGACATTAGTTGTCTCGTCTGTTTTCAATGTTGGAGCAATTACGTATAGTGTACGTTCAAAATCTTGGGAAAAATTCTCACAAAAACACAGCATAGAAGGCAAGCACGACGATAAAGAAAGCGAAAGAAAGTTGTTTCTCTATCCAACACAAGAAGGAAAAACAGTTTCTTCTTTGCGTCCAAATGGTAGAGTGAGTTTTGATGGAGAAATCTTTGAAGTACGCTCACTCAACGGAGGTTTTATAGATGTTGGCAAAAAAGTAGCGATTGCAAAAATAGAGTTGAATAAAATATATGTTGTTCCTCTTCCAGTAATTAGTAATCAATAAAAATTAGTTTTTTTTATTGCATACAAACTTAAAATCCTATTTACTTTTCATTTTTTTAATTAGATTAGAGTATCAAAACAATTTCACTCTAAACTATTTAAAATTATATGAAAAACCGTCGCTTATCCAAGCCTATAGAAAAAATGTTACCTCATTACGACGTAATCGTAATAGGCTCTGGTTATGGAGGTTCTATCACAGCCTCTCGTTTGTCTCGTGCAGGAAAGAAAGTCTGTCTTTTAGAACGAGGAAAAGAATATCTCACTGGAGAATTTCCAGACACGCAAATGGAAGCTGCTGCTAATATGCAGTTTAATTTAGGAAATAAAAGGACAGGTTCTGCTTCTGCACTTTATGATTTTTGGATAGACGATGATATAAATATTTTTAAAGGCTGTGGATTGGGAGGAACATCGCTTGTCAATGCAAACGTTTCTATTCGCCCAGAAAAATGGGTGCTTAAAGAAAAAGTCTTTCCAAAAATTCTGAGAGAAGAATCGGAAAATCCTAACTCTGATTTAGAAGAAGGCTACCGACGAGCGTATGAAATGTTAAAGCCAAATCCTTATCCAGAAAATTTCCCAAAATTAGATAAGCTAGAAGCACACCGAAAGTCTGCCAAGGCAATGAACAAGCCTTTTTATAAGACAGACATCAATGTAAACTTTGATATTGATGGAGAAAATCATGTAGGAGTAAAACAAAAGCCTTGTAATTTGTGTGGAGATTGTGTTTCGGGCTGTAATGTGGGAGCAAAAAATACAACGATGATGAATTATCTGCCTGATGCTGTCAATTTTGGAGCAGATATTTTTGTAGAATGTTCGGTTTCGCATTTGGAAAAAAGTGGCACACAATGGGTCGTGCATTTTGAGCTTTTGGGAGCGCAACGAGAAAAATTTGATGCGCCAGAGATGTACGTAACGGCAGATAATGTAGTGCTTTCTGCTGGAACGCTTGGTTCTACCGAAATTATGCTTCGTTCAAGAGAAAAAGGATTAGAGGTTTCCAACAAATTAGGTTTTCATTTTTCTGGAAATGGCGATGTTTTAGGTTTTGGTTATAACACAGAACACAAAATAAATGGTATTGGCAGAGGCGAGCATTTAGACAAAGACAATCCCGTAGGCCCTTGTATTACTTCTGTGATTGATATGCGAGAGGAAAAACACAAGGAAGAAGGAATGATTTTAGAAGAAGGTTCTACGCCTTCGCCAATGGCAAAACTTTTTCCAGAGTTTATGATAACAATGGCTTCATTGGCAGGAAAAGATGAGAACAAAGAAGGGTTTGTAAGTGAGGTAAAAGAGAAAAAACGAGAACTAGAAAGTGTCATACGAGGACCTTACAAGGGGGCAACGCAAAATACGCAAATCTACCTCATCATGACGCACGACCAAAGTGCAGGTGTTCTGACACTGAAAAATAACCGTTTACAAATTTCTTGGAAAGGTGTTGGTAATGAAGATATTTTCAAAAAAGCCTCTGACCGTATTGGAGAAGCAACAAAAGCACTCAACGGAACAAGTGTTCCAAATCCAACTTGGACAACACTGTTTAATAAAGATTTAGTAACTGTTCATCCATTGGGAGGTTGTATTATGGGAGAAGATACTCGTGAGGGTGTAGTCAATCATAAAGGACAGGTTTTTTGTACTGAGGCAGATAAAGACCAAGTTTATGAAAATCTTTATATTGCTGATGGTTCTATCGTTCCTCGTTCATTAGGAGCAAATCCACTTCTTACAATTTCAGCACTTTCAGAGCGTATTTGTAAGATTATGGCTAAAGATAAAGGTTGGGAAATTAATTATGAGCTGCCTTCTAAGCCATCTGTTTTGAGAGAAATGGAAAAAATGCCTATTGGTATTCAGTTTACTGAAACGATGAAGGGTTTTATCAACCACAAAACAGCCGAAGAGCCAAAGTGTGAAATACCAAAGCAGTTTGAAAGAGAGTATGATTTAGGAAAGTCTAAAAATCAAGAGTTTAAAATTACACTGACTGTCATCTGTGAAGATTTAGAAAAAATGCTTCATGAAAAAGAACACCTCTCAAGAATGGTCGGAACAGTAGAAGCTCCATCTCTTTCAGCCGACCCACTTTTAATAACAGAAGGAAGTTTCCAACTTTTTATAGATTATGAAGGTGAAATGGAAACCAAACGAATGCTCTACAAGGCAAAATTATTTAATCCGAGTGGAGAAAGTTATTACTTTGAAGGTTACAAAACTATCAGAGACGGAAAAGGATTTGATGCTTGGAGCGATACCACTACGCTTTATACCACCGTTTATGCAGATACAGAAGGTATTCCAAGAGAATTGATAGAAAAAGATGCAAAGTATATCAAATCACAGGGGGTTATTCATGTTCATTTGACAGATTTCATCAAACAAATGACTACGATGAAAGCCTTACATGCTGATACGGCTACTGAAAAATTGAAAGCATTATACAGCTTCGGAAAATACTTTGCTGGCAATCTTTACGATACGTATGGAGGTGTTTTGGCAAAAGATTCTGCCTTCAATCCAAGTGCGCCACCACGAAAAAAACGTCCTTTGCGTGCGCCAGAACCACAACTCTACCCTGTCAAAACTTCTGATGGTGTCCATCTTTTGCTTACTCGCTACGATGGAAGAAATAAAAAAGCCTTAGAAAATGGTGTAAATAAAGGTTCAGTTATGCTTGCCCATGGGTTTAGCGTGTCGGGAAATATTTTTGATATTGATACGCTAGATACCAACTTGGTAGAATATCTTTGCGCTCACGGTTACGATGTTTGGGTAATGGAATATCGCACCAGTATTGCGCTACCTTCAGCTAAAGACCAATGCACAGCCGATGATATTGCACTTAGAGATTTTCCTGCTTGTGTGGACAAAATTTTGAAAATTACTGGAGAGAAAGACATTCAACTCTTTACGCACTGTGTGGGCGCAATTACTGGAGTAATGGCAATGTTGGCTGGTTTGAAGGGTGTACGTTCGATGGTATGTTTCCAAGTGGCGACAGATATTATTGGAGGCGACCAAATCAAACTCAAAGCTGCTGCTCGTGTACCGACACTTCTAAAAAGTTTGGGCATAGAAACCATGACAGCTTACACAGATACGAATGCAGGCTGGTTAGATAAAGCCTTGAATACAGCCGTAAAAGCCTATTCTTCTGTTTTGGGTTCTGAAACTAACGACCCTATTGCCAACCGAGTTACATTTATGTTTTCTACGCTCTACGAAAAAGAAAATATCGATGAAAAAACATTTGATTCCTTCCACGAGATGTTTGGTGTAACCAATATGACCACTTACGAACAGCTTACACTTATGGCAAGAGAAAAAGAACTCAAAGATGCCGAAGGAAACGACGTTTATCTTCCTCACGCAAAGGAAAGACTAAATATTCCGATGTGCTTTGTTCACGGAGAGAAAAATGAAGTTTTTGTTCCAGAAGCAACCGAAAGAACCTACAACCGTCTGAAAAATCTAAATCCAGAACAGCACTACGAACGCCACGTTATAGAAGGCTACGGACACCAAGATTGTGTCATTGGAAAAAATGCTGACCGAGATGTATGGCATCACGTTGTTGCATTTTTGGATAAGAATGTTTGATACTTTTAATTTTGTAGGGATAACGGATGCGTTATTCCTACTTTTTTTATCTCGTTGTCAGTGATGGTTGCTTTCATAACTATACTGTCAACGAGCTTAAAAGCGTCTTACTGAAACAAAAACCCACACGAAAAACTAGACAGTTTTTCGTGTGGGTTTAGTCTTATAAAAGTGTAGATTAAACTTACTCTACTGTTACATTAAAGCTAACTTCAATATCAGTTTCTCCACCTGCGTTAGTAATATCTCCATTTGCTACGCCTGCTGCATCTTTTGCTGGCTCATGGCGAAGAATTACTGTAAGCGTTCCAGAAGATGCTTCTCCAGTAGTTACTCTTGTTTCTAATCCAACAGGATTTGTACCGTCTGTATCAGTATATTCTACTGTGATATTTGCTCCGTTGGCTTGAAAAAAGAATTGATGTTCGTCATCTTCTTCTGCAATTTCTTCTGTTATGTTTTCTGCAGGAGATTCTGCTTCATTTAATAAATCTAATGTTCCATTATATGTTGTATTAGCTCTCAATGCTGAACTTGTTGTAATAATTGGAGCATTGCCTCCATCACCATCTAAGTCTTTGAAAGAAAGTATTACTGCATCACCTCCATTTACTGGTGTAAGTGTATAGGTAAGGGTTGTAATGAGTTCTTCTTCGTTGGCTATTTCTGGGTCGTCTTTTTCACAAGAAGAAAAAACAAACAAACTAGCAAATAATAAGGCTAAAACAGGAAAAATTCTATTTGATAAAATCATAGTGAATAAAAAATTATAAAATATAATGAGGTTTTAAATGCAACATTGTTGCAAAATTAGAAAGGCAAATATAAAACTGGATTTTTACAAATGCAACTAAGTTGCAATTATTTTTTTGAATAGAGAACAGATTTGATTTATTTTTGTGTAACCAACCATTTATATTTTTGCTTCTATGACACCAGCAGTATCTCTCTCTGAAAACTATCCCAACTACAATTTATTCTTACAAGAAGATATACAGCAGTTTATAGAAACTCACAAAGACAAAGAAGTTACTCAAACCCTACTAAATTTACCCAAAAAATACCAAGATTTGAGAATAGAAATTGGTAATCAAATCAAATCACTTCAAAAATCAAAGCAAAAACTTTATCTTTGGCACACTACTGATAAAATTCTTTTTCCTCCTTCGCTTTCTATCGAACAGGCTTCCTCTGAAACCACAGCAGAATATAAAGCTCATTTATTGTTGCAAGATGGAGATAATTTAAAAGATAAAATACTTGTGGATTTGACTGGAGGAATGGGAGTAGATAGTTTTTATTTTTCTCAAAAAGTAGGAAAGGTTATTTACATAGAGCAAAATGAGCTACTTGCTAGTTTGGCAAAGCATAATTTTGAAGTTTTGGGAGCTAAAAATATTGAAGTTATTTGTGGGGATTCAGAAGTTTTTTTAGAGAAAGCAAAACAAGAACAAAAAGTATTTGATTGGATTTATCTTGACCCTGCTCGCAGAGATAATGTACAGAAAAAAGTCTTTTTACTAGAAGATTGTCAGCCAAATATGGTAGAGGTGTGGAGAAGATTTAAAAATACAGGAAAAAAATGGCTACTCAAAACGGCTCCTCTTTTAGACATTCAACTTGTCTTGGGAAGGCTAGAGGGAGTAGAAAATGTAGAGGTCGTGGCACTGCAAAACGAGTGTAAAGAGGTTCTGTATCAGCTTGTTAGTAATGAAAGTAGTATTCCTGTTAAGGAAATTTCAATAAATGCTATAAACTTACACGGAAAAAACAGCAAAGAAAAAAAAATAGATGGGCTTGATTTTTCTAGTTTTAAGTCTTCTTTGCAAGAGGAAGAGGATATTTTTATTGATTATTCTACTGAAAATCAAGTCAAATCTTTTTTATATGAACCAAATGTTGCCGTTTTAAAAGCAGGAGCATTTAAAAGTATTTCTCAAAAATATAAACTTTATAAATTTTCTACCAACACACATTTATATACTTCTGATAAACTAAATGATGATTTTATAGGGAAAATATTTGAAATAAAAGAGATTGTATCGTTTTCTAAGAAAGAAGTCAAAAGAAAATTTGGTAAAGGCAGTTTCAATGTCGTAACTCGCAATTTTCCTATGTCTGTAAAAGAGCTTCGAAAACAGTTTCAAATTTCGGAGGGAAAAGACGAGTTTTTATTTTTTACTACCATTACTTCTTACTCGTCTGATGAAAAAATTGTTTTAAGAGTTACTAAAGTTTAGGGCTAGTTTTATTAGACAATAAGCTAACAAATAGACGAACTTGCTCTTTTTCTTACACTTTGCAGAATCTCTTTTGTTTGTTCACAATGAAGTAACATAAGGTAGTTAATTTTGTAAATAATAAGTTCAAGCAGATTTCCATCCCTTTCTTTCTCGTAATATCTATCAAAACACGCTCAATGCCATACTTTAGATTATATAAAATAATTTATTTTGGAATAATACTGTATTGATAAATATAGTTTTTGGAGTTCTGTACTAGACTATTTTCTATTTTATTCATAATTTATTAACATTAACTTTATGCGAACAGCATTACTAAAAAAAATACTCCCATTCTTATTTTTTCTAGGAGGAATAAGTATGCAAGCGTATGCACAAATTCCCTTTACAGAGAATTTTACAAGCTTTCAAGGGAGTGGATTTGCTCCCACACCAGCAGCAGGACAGTTAGATTCTGATGTTTGGATAGTTACAGGATTTAATGGAGGAACTCTTAACTTCGGAGGAACTCAAACAAGTGGAGATTTTGCTAGAGGCACTTCAACAGGAAGTGAAAATACTGGTGGAATATATTCTTTTGATGTAGGTGGAGGAAATACTACTTTAGGAGTTCAACCTGGAAGTAGCGATTTTACACCTGGAAGTATGGTAGCCAAAATAGAAAATAATACAGGAGCAGTGCTTACATCTGTTATTGTTTCTTATGATATTTTCTACAATAACGATCAACCACGTGATAACTCATTTAATTTTTCTTATTCTTCAGATGATGTTACTTATACAGACGTTACAGCTTTAGATTTTACTTCTCCTGATGCATCAGATGCTTTAGGGTGGCAAACAGAAGCAAGAACAACTACTATAACAGGACTAAACATTGCTGCTGGAGATTTTCTTTATGTTAGATGGACAGGAGATGATGTTTCTGGTGGTGGAGCTAGAGATGAGTTTGCTTTAGATAATGTTTCGGTTACTTTAGCTGTTACTCCTACGTTATTTTTCTCAGAATATATAGAAGGCTCTAGTAGCAATAAAGCTCTTGAGATTTATAACCCAACAGGTTCTATCGTAGATTTATCTAATTATAGAGTAGAACTTTATACAAATGGTAGTACAAGTATTCAAAACTCTTTAGATCTGACAGGTACATTAGCAGCAGGAGCAACGTATGTGATAGCAAATGCTGGTGCAGTTGCTGCAATAACAGGAGTAGCAGATATTACAAGTAATGTTACTTTTTATAATGGGGATGATGCTGTCGTATTGAGAGAAAACGGAACAGTAATAGATGTGATTGGACAAGTAGGCTTTAGACCTAGTGGAGAGTGGGGAACAGGCTTGGTTTCTACTGCTAACAACACAATTCGTCGTAAGTGTGGTATCACTACAGGGGATACTGATGAAACAGATGTTTTTGACCCTTCTACAGAATGGGATGGATTTGCAAATGACACTTTTGATGGTTTAGGTTCTCATTGTCCTGTTGCTCCTACTGCAACGATTACAGTTACAGGAACACCACTTACAGCATTTACTACAACGGCACTAAATACGCCATCAGCAGAGCAGTCTTACCAAGTAAGTGGAACAAACTTAACGACTGATATTACAGTTACTGCTCCTACACACTTTGAGGTATCACTCACAACTGGAGCTGGATTTGGAGGTAGTGTTACTGTTCCTTTTGCAACAGCGAATGCTGGGAATGTAGATATTTTTGTTCGTTATAATCCTACTGCTGGTACTTCACATAGTGGAGATATTACCAATGCAAGCACTGGAGCAACTACTCAAAATGTAGCTGTAACAGGAAGTGTGCCTCCAAGTTTGATGACAATAGCTGTAGCTCGTTCTCGTCCTGATGGAGAAGTAGTTGTTATTGAAGGAGTTCTGACAGCTGCTGACCAGTTTAATGGTCCTGCATTTATTCAAGATGCAACAGGTGGTATTGCTGTTTTTGATAATGCTTCTGGGCTTCACGATGGAACATACCCTATCGGTCAAAGCCTTAGAATTCAAGCTACTCGTTCTAGTTTCCAAAATCAGATTCAGCTCAGTAATGTAACTTCTGTAACAGATTTGGGTGCAGGAACGCCAGTAACACCTCAAGTAATTACACTAGACCAGTTAGATGCACATAGAGGAGAGTTAGTTACTATTCAAAATGCAGTATTCCCACAACCAGGAGACTTACTTTTTGGAAATTCAAACTATACTGTAACAAATGGAGCAAATTCTGGAGATGTTCGTATTGATAATGATACAGATTTGACAGGTGATGTAAATTATACACAACCATCAGTTTGTAATGTTACAGGAGTTATAGGGTATTATCAAACTGCACCACAGTTATTACCTCGTTTCAGAGCAGATTTGCCTTGTACAACACCTTATGAATCTCCTGCCAACTCTACTATAACTTCTTGTATTGCACTTTCTAAAACACTAGAAGTTTCTACATTCAATATCGAATGGTTTGGAGATGAAGGAAATAGTCCTGCTGGAGCGCAAGCAGATGATGTTCAGAAAGATAGTGTTAAGGTAATTATCAAACAAAACAATGCTGATATATATACTTTGGTAGAAATTGTAGATATACCTTTAATACAGCAATTAGCTACTGAACTAACAGCAGAAACTTCTGATACTTGGGATGTATTATTCTCTGATTTTGTATCTAACCCACCTGCCAACTCAACTTCACAAAGGGTAGGTTTCTTGTATAAAACTAACGTAATTCAGCCTATATTTAGCTATGCAATGCTTCAAAGTATCCATCCTAGCTATAATGGTGGAGATGCTTCTGCCATTAGTGGATTCCCTGATGCTGATAAAAGTCGTCTTTGGGCAAGTGGACGTTTGCCATTTTGGATGCGTGCCAACGTTACCTTGAACGGTTCTAGTGAAGAAGTTGATTTCATTGTTATACACGGACGTGCAAACAACTCTAGCGATGCACAAGGAAGATACGATATGCGTCGTTATGATGTAACAGTACTTGAAGATTCTATTCGCAACAATAGCATGCTTGCTGGAAGAAAAATAGTATTGGCTGGAGACTATAATGATGATGTAGATGTAACAGTAGCTGATATTCCTTCTACTCTTACTTCTTTTGACGCCTATACTACTCGCCCTAGTGAATATACAATTCTTTCAGAGGCATTGAGTTTGGCTGGTCGTCGTTCTTATGCTTTCCGTGAAAATATGATTGACCACATTACAGTATCTAATGAATTGGCTGCTGGCTATATTCCTAACTCTGTAAACGTAGGTTATGAGTTTTATGATGGAGATTATACAAGTACAGTTTCAGACCACTTCTTAGTTTCTACTCGTTTGGAAATTGTACCTTTAGCATCTTGTACATTTACAGCGACTGCAAACAGTTCTACTCAAATTACACTTGACTGGGCAGATAATTCAAATATTGAAACTAGCTATGTGGTAGAAATGTCATTAGATGGAACAACAGGTTGGACTGCCATTACAGGTTCACCTTTTGCAGCAGGTAGTATCAATTCAGTAGTTACAGGGTTAAATCCAAGTACACAATATTTCTTCCGTGTTCGTGCAGAAGAGTCTGCTACTAATTTCTCTGAATGGGTTTATACAGATGCAACTACTTTACCACCACCTCCAACACCACCAACAGTAGTTACACTCTCTCCTGCTGATGATGCGACTAACGTAGCAACAACAACAAATCTTGTAGCTACTTTTGATAGAAATATACAAGCTGGAACAGGAAATATTACTGTTACTGATGGAACAACTCCAATCACTTTCCCTATTGCTGGAAATGCTGATGCAACAGTAACAATTACAAATGACGAATTGACGATAGACTTGACTGCTAACCTGTCTAATGCAACGGCTTACGATGTTCTTATCGATAATGGTGCAGTAGAAGAAGCTGGTACAGGTGCTGACTTTGCTGGTTTTGTGGCTGGTGAATGGAACTTTTCTACGGCTGCTGCTACTGGAGGAGGTGGAGGTTCTACTCCAATAGTTTCTACGCCAACTAACTTTAGAGCAGTTGCAGTTTCTACTTCTCAAATCAACCTAACTTGGACAGCCGTAAATGGTGCAACAGGTTATATTCTTTACAGAGGAAATACAGTTGTTGCAACTTTAGGAGCAGTTACTTCTTATGAAGATACTGGACTTAATGCAGATACATTCTATTCGTACAGATTGGTAGCTACAAACGGAGCTCGTCAGTCTGACCCTGCACAAACAAATGCAAGAACACTTCCTGCAGCTCCTTCTTTGGTTTCTGTAACAAATGCTTGTAGTGGTGCTAGTGGTACAATCAAAGTTGCTTCAACAGGAGTAATATACCGTCTGTATGCAGATTCTACTTCTACAACACCTTTATTAGAAACAGATAATGCAACCATTACAACGCCAACCATTACACAAGCAACAACATTCTATGTAAGTTTAGTAAGCAACGGAAATGAAAGTGAGCGTACAGCAATTACAGTAAATGTAAATCCAATACCGACAGCTAATATTTTAGAAGATAGTATTTTCTCTTGTGCTACTACAGGAATACTAACTGCTGAAGAAGTAACAGGAGCATCTTATACTTGGCTTATCAATGGTTTTGCTATTGCAACAACTGATGTTCCAACGTATGAAACTACAAACTCTGGAAAATATAGCGTACAAGTTACACTTAATGGCTGTTCTGCAACATCAGATATTACTTCTGTGAAGTTAAATTATAGCCCACTTGCAAGTATCAATGAAGGTGCTATTGTTCGTTCTTGTGAAACAGAAATTACAATTAGTGCTGCTGATGCAGGTACAGATGCTACTTATGAGTGGACAAGAGAAAATGTAGTACTTGGAAATGAAACTTCTCTTGCTGTTTCTCAGTCTGGAGTTTATACACTTACTGTAACTCAATTAGGTTGTACTTCAACAGATGAAATTACAGTTGAAATGAATGCCATCAATTCAGATGTATCTTTTACAGCTTCTCAAACAGTATTCTGTCCAGGAGAAGAAGTTACACTTACCGTAGAGAATCCAGAGCAAGGTATTACATATACTTGGATGAGAAATGGTAGAGTTCTTAGAAATAGAGTAGGAACTGAATATGTTACATCTACTGCTGGAGAATACAGAGTACAAGCATCACAAAATAACTGTGTTGTTCTTTCAGAACCAATCACAATCACTCGTACTCGTGTAGAGCCTGTATATTTACGTAATGTAGATGATGTCTTGAGTGTAGAATCGGTTACACCAATCAGTGATGTAGTTTGGGTTTTCAATGGTGAAGAAAATACTGCACTTGCAGGACAAACAAGTTTTACTCCTACTGAATCAGGAAGTTATTCTGCTCGTGTAACCTTTGACACAGGTTGTGAAGGAACTACTCGTACTATTTATTATTCAGTTCCTGTTGACCCTGTTACTGGAGAGGATGATATAATTGATGTAGAGACTATTGTTTATCCAAACCCAAGTGAAACAGGTATTTTTAGAATCCAACTTTCTAGTTCAATTACTTCTGATGTTACTTTTACTGTTACTGATAACATTGGTCGTATCTTGGAAAATAAAACCATTACAGCTAGTGAAGTTTCTACACTTCAAACGCTTGATTTGAGTGAGTATGCAGCAGGAATGTATGCACTTACTATCGAAACAGAACAAGGAACTGTAATTAAGAAAATTGTTATTGAATAATTTAGTTAGTCAACTAAATAATAATATGAAAAACCTTTACTTGTTGAGTAAAGGTTTTTTTGTGTATAAAATATTCTATATTTGTAGGATAAAAAATGAAATTTTAAAATAGTATCATTTCTCAATTCTTGATGAAAAACTTTTCTTTTGCTCGTCTTTTACCTCATTTGTTTGCCATCTTGGCTTTTTATTTTATCACGCTTACTTATTTCTACCCTGAATTTGTAGATGGCGAATCGCTTAGACAAAGCGATATGATGCAATATCAAGGAATGGTACAAGAAAATTCCAAATATTTGAGAGAAAATGGAGAGCCTTCTATGTGGAATGGACGTATGTTTTCTGGTATGCCAGCTTATATGACCTATCCTATTTTTCCGTATGGTGCGCTGCCTGTTTTTGAGGCTATTTTACGAGGAGGAATACCAGAGCAAATGGCTGCTCATCTTCTGTTTCTGACAATGTTTTGTACTTATATTATGTTGTTGTGTTTCAGAACCAAACCTCTTTGGAGTGCTGTTGGAGGAGTTGTTTTTGCTCTTACAACCTACAACCTTATCTTAATAGAGGTAGGACATATTACCAAACTTTGGGCGATTGCGTATGCTGCGCTTATTTTAGGAGGAATGAAGCTAACTTTTGATAGAAAATATTGGCTAGGATTTGCGCTCACAGCACTAGGGATGGCATTAGAAGTAAAGGCAAGTCATTATCAGATAACGTATTATTTAGGATTTATTTGTTTGATTTTTGGAATCAATGAACTGATTTTTTCCTCTAAAAACGGTAAAATACTAGAGTTTGTAAAGCAAGCAGGGTTTCTAATTGTTGCTTTTGGGTTAGGAGTCGCTGTAAATGCAGGAAAGATAATGACAACTATGGAATACAGCCCTTATTCTACTCGTGGAGGAACAGAATTAACAGTTGATAAAACTAACAAAGACCCAAATAGTCAATCGCAAAGTAACGAAGGACTAAGTAAAGATTATGCTTTTAGTTGGAGTCAAGGGATTGGAGAGACTTTTACACTGCTTGTTCCTTATTTGTATGGAGGCTCATCTTCTGAAATTTTGGATAAAGATTCTAAAACCTATAATGCTTTGCGAGGACAATATTCTGAAAAACAGTTGGAAGAATTGCCTTTGCCACTTTATCATGGAGACCAACCTTTTACGGCTGCGCCAATTTATGCAGGTGCTGTATTGTGCTTTTTGTTTGTATGGGGAATGGTAGTTTTAGATGGTCGTGAAAAATGGTGGATTTTAGGAGCTGCGCTTTTTATGGCAATGCTTGCTTGGGGAGACAATTTTGCTACACTGAATTATTTTCTATTTGACTATATTCCTGGGTTTAATAAATTTCGTTCTGTTTCGATGGCACTTGCACTGACTATTTTACTCATGACGACTTTAGCTTTTAGAGCAATAAGTGAACGATTGAGTAACTATTTCTTAGCAGGTAAAGAAGACAAAACTGTACTATCAAAAAATAATGATACTAAGGAAAATGTATTTTTAAAAAATCTTTTTATTGCTACTGGAATTACTGCAGGTTTGTGTGTCTTGATTTTGCTCTACTCTGGAAGTATGAATGTGAGTGCTGCAACTGATGCTCAACTCGGACAATTAGCCGATTTAGTTCGCCAAGACCGTATTTCAATGATTCGTTCTAGTGCTTTCCGTTCGCTGTTTTTGATAGTTTTGGTAGCAGGAGCAATTTATTTGTACATCAAAAAGACAATACCTGCTATGGCAGCTTTTGCTCTTATTACTCTTTTAGCAATTGGAGATGTATTTTTGATAGGAAAAGATTACTTGCCATCTTCTAAGTTTTCAGAAGGTAATGCACAAGCAAGTATGCAAGCTGCACCAGTTGATACAGAAATTTTTAAAGATAAAGATTTGGGATATAGAGTTGTATTTATTCAAAATATTCAACAGGAATCACGTACATCTTATTTCCACCGTTCTTTGGGAGGTTATTTTGCTGCTAAAATGCAACGTTATCAAGATTTGATGGAACGCCCTTTAGGGCAAGAACAGACATACGTTATGTCTTCTTTGCAAGCCCAAAGACGACCAGATTTTTCTAAAACTCCTGTGTTGAATATGCTCAACGCTCGTTATGTTACCTATGGAATGCAGAAAGAGCAAATGCTCTATAATACTAATGCTTTCGGAACAGCTTGGTTTGTCTCAAAAATAAAGCAAGTAAATAATCCAGATGAAGAAATGACTGCTCTTGTCAGTGCAACAACTAAACAAGAAATAGATTTGAGTGAAGTTGCTATTTTAGATAAATCTAAATTTGAAGTTTCTACCACCAATTTTGAAAAAGATAGTACAGCTACTATCAAAATGACAAAATATGATTCTAAAGTATTGGAATATGAGAGCAACAATCAGAACGATGGTTTTGCAGTATTTTCAGAAATTTATTATCCAAAAGGCTGGATAGCAACCATTGATGGAAAAGAAGCAAATATTGTATCTGTAAATTATGTATTGCGTGGATTAGAAATTCCAAAAGGAAAGCATAAAATTGTCTTTACATTTGAATCCGATTCTTATAGAATAGGTGCAACAATTACTCAAATTTCTTCTTGGCTTGTTTTGCTTGTTGTATTGGTAAGTTTTGGATTGGGAATAAAAAATAGCTTAACACCAAACAAGGAATAATTTTTAAGTGTTGTAACTCTAATTTTATTCTCAACGACGGTTTCCAATCTTGCTTATAATTGGCACAAAACAAGTTTGTACATGTTCAGAAAGTTTCGCAATTTAAAATCTTATATTTCTTATAAATCCTATTCATCGATAACTATGCGTAAAAAAATTGTAGTCTTGACAGGTGCTGGTGTGAGCGCAGAAAGTGGAATTGCTACCTTTAGAGCTTCTGATGGGCTTTGGGAAGGACACCGAGTAGAAGAAGTAGCTTCTCCAGAAGGGTGGAAAGCAAATCCAGAAAAAGTATTACAATTTTACAACGAACGCAGAAAAGGATTATTAGACGCACAGCCCAACGAAGCACATAAGATATTGGCACAACTTGAACGAAACTTTGATGTAACCATCATTACTCAAAATGTAGATGATTTGCACGAACGAGCAGGTTCTTCTCATGTCTTACACTTGCACGGAGAACTTATGAAAGCAAGAAGCTCCGTAGATGAATCTTATGTTGTTAAGATGAACGGATGGGAACAAAAAATGGGAGAAAAATGTCCGAAAGGACATCAAATGCGTCCTTATATTGTTTGGTTTGGAGAGCCAGTACCGATGATGGAAGAGGCTGTTATGGAAGCTATGGGAGCAGATATTTTTGTTGTGGTAGGAACTTCGCTCTTAGTCTATCCTGCTGCTGGCTTGATTGAGTATGCTCCTCGCCAAGCTCCAAAATACATCATAGACCCCAAAATTCCTGCTGTCAATCCTTTGCCTAATCTTCATTTTATCGAAGAAGTTGCCACTAAAGGAATGAAAAAATTAGAAGCTATGTTGATGAGAGATTATACATATTAGGAAGTTGTTTAAGAATGAAAAAATAACCGTCGTTGATGCTCAAAATGCAGCCGTCAATGAGGATAAACTTCTCAAAACGACAGCAAATATCTATGGATGTCCAGTACTTTAGGCAAAGATTATTTTCAATTAGTAAGTAACAAAAGTCAATCTTATTCTTACCTCCTATTTATACTCTTCAATCAAGTCCAATAAAGATTATTTTGATTTAGAATACTTTACCCCTGCTCTGTGACACACAGAGCAGTATTTTTACAATAAAGAACAGTATAAACTAAATATGTCCGAGTACTTATTTTAGGTATAATATAGCTGATGTTTCTTTATGAAAACACAAGTTACAGAGCAACGAAATATTGAATGTTTTGCAAGCAGGGAAATTTGTCGTACACCCCATTTCTTTTGTCTAGATATTTAAAAAATCTCTGATAGAGTAAACAAGAGACTTACTTACACGTCCAATCTTCTAGTGAATTACCTTCTTTTAAAGTTTATATAATACCAAAGTAAAAGCTGTTTTACCCTAATATTTTTGCTCTGTTCTACAAGGCTGACCTTATTTTCTACTTAGGGCAGTACCGACATAGTTTAATTTTGATATAATCAAGTAGCAAAATAAATCCTTTGTAAAGTTTTAACCCTGCATTACAATTCAAAATCTGCTACTGCTCTCTGTTTCTTTTTGCATCTACCAAAAGTCCTGCTAAATCAACTCTAAAAAGTTGTTGTATTATTTATTCTGCATGTATAGCCACATCACTCTAGGCAAAAATTTGATAAAAAAAATATACATCAAATAGCTTATACTCAACATTTTCACTTTAATCTAAAAAAAGAAGCTGTCAAATTAATATAGTTTTGTTTTGCGTGAATAAAATTATTTGCTAGTTTTGTGTTGTTATTTTTAATCAGTCTAAATAAAAACAAAACCATGAAAATTATTTTTACCTTTTTGTTCACAATTTTGCTAAACACATTACTGTTTGCACAAAGTTCTATAAACGGCGCTATCCAACTAAATGATGGAACACCTGCCGTAGCAGTCAATGTTTACTTAGAAGGCACAAGTATTGGAACAACTACTAATGCTGTCGGATTCTATGAAATTAAAAACGTAGAAGTTGGCAATCACACTTTAAAAATTGCAGGGATTACTATCAAACCTATTTCAAAAGCGATTTCAGTTGAAGCTAACCAAACAATCACTTTAAACTTTACTGTTGAAGAATCTACAGGCAATCTTGATGAAGTTTCAGTAACAGCATCTTCTGAAAAATCAAAGTCAAAAGTTTCTACTTCATTAAGATTACAAACAGAAATTGAAAAACTACCTCAAAATATTCAAGTCATACAAAGAAAAGATTTAGACAATCAAATTGTATTAAGTCTGAGTGATGGTTTGTTGCGTAATGTAAGTGGAACTATGCGTTTGGAGCATTGGGGCGATGTTTACGCTCGTGTCAATATGAGAGGGAGTCGTGCTTCTGCCTTTTTCAATGGTGTAAATATTACCTCAAGTTGGGGACCTTTGACAGAAGATATGAGCTATGTAGAACGAATAGAGTTTGTAAAAGGACCTGCTGGTTTTATGATGTCAAGTGGCGAACCAAGTGGTATTTATAATATTGTTACCAAAAAACCAACAGGAGATGATTTTAATGGTTCGGTGCGTTTTACAACAGGTAGTTATAATCTATTTCGTGCTGAAGCAGATGTAGATACAAAAATTACTAACAAATTATCTGCAAGGCTCAATGTAATGGGGCAAAATAAAAACTCATTTAGAGATTATGAATACAATGACAGATACATTGTTGCTCCTTCACTGCGTTATGATTTCAATTCAAAAACGAAACTTACTGCCGAATATATTTATCAGAAAGCAAAAATGTCTAACATTGGAGCATCTTATATTTTCAGTACAGAAGGCTACGCAACATATCCTGCCAAAACCACTTTAGGAGATTCTGGATTAGAGCCAAGTCTTGTTGATGACCAAACTTTCAATGTAAATTTTCAACACGAATTTAGAAAAGATTGGAAAATCACAGCACAAACTACCTATATAAATAGCTATCAAGTCGGACAAAGCATGTGGGCTGGAGCTGTACAAAAAGATTTAGTTCAGCGTAATGTGAGTTTATTTGAATCTAGCAATATCATGAAATTTGCACAAGTTTATGTTAATGGTAAAGTTATGACAGGTAGCGTAAGTCATAAATTAGTTGGTGCTTTAGATGTAGGAACAAAAGAGTATATGGCAGATTGGAATCAGTCGCATCAATTAGAAACAGGTGATAATTATTTCTCAATGACAGCAGAAGGCTACCAACCTGTAACAAATGGTTATCCTGATTTTGATTTATCACAACCATTAGAAATACGTTCGAATCCTTATGGAAGAATCAATTTACAATACTCAGGAATATATCTTCAAGATGAATTAGGATTTTTAGACGACAAAATCCGTCTTACTTTGGCTACTCGTTTTACAGATATTTCGCAGTCAAGTTATGGTGGTGCAGAACAAAAAGCTAGTCAGTGGACTCCAAGAATTGGTATTAGTGGTTCGGTTGATGAGCATACTTCAGTGTATGCTTTGTACGACCAAAGTTTTGTTCCTCAGTCTGGCATTTTGAGAAATGGAGATAAAATTAAGCCTATTACAGGAAATAATTTAGAGTTAGGAATAAAAAGAGATTGGTTTGATAAAAAATGGACAACTACATTATCACTCTATCAAATCACTAAGAAAAATGAGTTGATAAGCGACCCTAACAATGCTCCAACTGAACAGTATTCTATTATAAAAGGAGAATCAGAATCAAGAGGAATTGAGTTTGATTTGAGAGGAGAAATAATTAAAGGCTTGAATCTTACTTTAAATTATGCCCTAACTGAAAATCTAATTACAAAATCAAATGTAGAATCACTGAAAGAAGGAGACCTTGTTCCAGGATATGCAAAGCATACAGCAAATACATGGATTGCTTACACACAGCAAACAGGACTGTTGAAAGGCGCAGGATTGTCTTTAGGTGCAACGATACTTGCTGATAGAACTACATGGGGATGGGCTTCTGCTCCAAATCAACAATCTCTTGGTGATTATAAAAAAGTAGATGCAGGTATTTTTTGGGGAAATGATGATTTACAAGTTACACTCAATATATACAATGTACTTGATGAATATTTATATAGTGGTGCTCCTTATGGAACTTTCTATTATTATCAAGCTGAAGCTCCAAGAAATTGGCGTTTAGCTGTTGCCTACAAATTTTAATCTTATTATTCTATTCTTTCTAAACTATCTAAAGCAATGCCTTTAGATAGTTTAGTTGTTTTAATTTAACTCTAATTATGGCGTTACCAAATAGAAAGAAAATATTCAAAAAGTGGGTAAGGAAATTTCATCTATGGGCTGGCTTGGCTATTGGAAGTATCATTTTTATCATCTCTGTTACAGGTTGTTTGTATGTATTCAAAGATGAAATTCAAGACATTTTGCGAAAAGATGCTATGTTTCATAATGAAGCCAACATAGATAAAAAACAAGTATTACCTATTCATATACTAGAAAAAAAAGTAAATGAATATACACAAGAAAAATATCCTGTACACTGGGTAAATATTCCAATTGATAGAAATGAAAGCTATAGATTTTACTATTATGAAAAAAATCCTGAAACTACTTGGAATTATTTTGATGAATTTATTATCTATAAATCAGTGTATGTTAATCCTTATACAGGAGAAGTTTTAGGTATTTATGATGAAAAAAATGGCTTTTTTGGAATTGTGTTAGCTATCCATTTTTCATTATTACTAGCACGTCCTATTGGAAGTTGGGTGGTCGGAATTGCTACTTTACTATTCATTGGAATGCTGATTACAGGAATTATAATTTGGTGGCCCAAAAATAAAAAAGCGAGAAAACAGCGTTTTTGGTTTCCTAAAAAAAATCTAAAGAATTGGAAAAAGTTTAATTATGATTTGCATAATATTTTAGGGTTTTATGCTTCTTTTATCGGAATCATAATTGCGATTACAGGCTCATTTTATGCCTTTTTCTTTGTTAGAGCTTTGATATATCTTGTCTTTTCGGGTGGACTTACACAATATCCTGATTTTTCAGAATACAAAACAACATCTCCAAAAACAGAACGAACAGCAACCACTCCAGATAAAATAGCAACACAAGTCGAAAAATTGTATCCTAAAGCCTATGGATATAGTATTGATTTAGGACATGAGCATTTAGACGAGCATTCGCATCCAGCTTTTTCCATCTATATTCAACAAAAAAAAGGAGTTTATTATATCAACAATGAAGTTTTCTTTGATGAAAATTCAGGAGAAATGCTTTATAACCGTCCTCACAAGGAGAAGAATTTTGGAGAAAAAGTAATTGCAGCCAATTATGATATTCATGTCGGTGCAATTTTGGGATTAGGAGGAAAAATATTAGCTTTTTTCGTTTCTCTTATCTGTGCATCCTTGCCCGTTACAGGTTTTATGATTTGGTGGCAAAGACATAAGAAGAGAAAGGTCATGTTTGTGAAAAAAATGGAATAGTTTATTCTGATGTATTCACTGGAGTTACATAGAGTTGGGTTTGTAAATCCAACTTTATGGAGAAATGAACCTTACAAAACTGACTGATAAGGTGTACTACTTTTTGAAATAGTATCAACAAAAGGACAAAGTTGGCTTTGTCCTTTTGTTTTTATCTAACGTATTTGGTTTTGGATAGCTTCTACAAAATCCTGTTTTTTATCTACAAACAATGCCAAAGTTTTAGCTTCTTTATTCATTCCATAAACTCCTTTTATTTTGGCTTTTTTATTTAAACGAATAACCACATTATGAGCCTCAAGCTCACTCAAAGGAGATAATTTTTGATAGAGTTTCCTTTTTTCTTTATCGCCTGCTACTTCTGTTTCAATGAGTTCTTCTAGTGGTTTTTCAGAAGTTTCTATTGAAACAATATTTTCTATCTTAATTTCTGTTTCGCTCATTATTCCGTAACGCAAATATAAGGTGTCATTTTCTATCAAAATAGGTCTTTTTGAAAAAGATTTGGCAAATGCCATTATCTGAAAGCCTGTATAAATACTCAAAATAGTAAGTACCCACGCAACAACTAGATTCCATTCTGCTAAAAGCAAATGAAGAGCAATCGTTTCAACAGCAATAATAAAAACCAATGCTCCCAAAAGCCCAACTGTTCCACTATTTTTGTGGTAGGTAAACTCTTTAGCAGGATGTATTTCAGTTTTTTTCCAATTGATTATTGAATAATAAATGACAGCTACTTCGGTAGCCAATAAAGAAGCAGGTAGTTTGGGTAGAATTTCCTCACAGCTATTTTTCAAAACAGTAAAGAAATCGAATGAAGTTGTTTTTGAGCTTTCAGCAGCTATACTCTTATATTTTTTGATGGCAGTTCTTACCTTCCATATTACGATACTCAAAATTCCTAATTCTACAAAAGGAAAGAAATACTCTTTAAATCCTTGTAAATAAATTTGATTGTCTTGAGGTAAAACATAAAGCCCTAAAAATAGACCTATAATCATTAGGGTAATGGCTGTAAAGTTTGGGATTTTTGTCTTTCGTATCACTAAAAAATAGATGATAGGAATAGTAATTACAAAATCTACACTTATAGCCATAATGAAACTCTCAGATTGAGATAGGAAATAAGGAGAATGTATCAGATAAACAAGTCCTGCTAAGAGAAACAGAGGAATAGAAAGGAGTAAAAATTGCTTGTTTATTTTTAAACTTTGAAGAAAAGTAGTGTTCATAATTTTTAAATTCTGATGTTTCAAAAAAGAGAAGTATCTCTATTTTCTCTAACGTAAACTAAGAGCTTAGAGCTAAAAAAAACTCATTTGTATAAAAAAAGCGATTACCAACATCAAATTAGTAATCGCTTTATAGAAAAACTTACAAAATTATTTTCTTTAGTTTATTTATCTTCCCAGTTACCGACAGTAGAAACTTCGTTGAGAGAACCAAAACGTAAGAATTTTGTACGACGATTTGTATTTTCGTCTGAACGCTCAGGGTTTACTGGATAAGGGTCAATTACTTCAATATAATCTGCCAAAATATCTGTTTTTCCTGTTGGTTTTTTCTCTACAAACATTTTAAACTGTTTATCTCCTTTACCTGGAATATATTCCATGCTGTCTAGGTTGAAAGTAGGAACTCCATTTTCAAAAACGCTATTGATAGCTGGTGTAGTACCGAGCGTATCATAAACAACACGAATACTATCTCCTAAATAGTATGTTTCAAGAGTACGGATTTTGTCTTTAGGAATTACGATTTCTCTTTTGCTGACGTTGTAGATAACGCCTTCTTTCATAAATTGCTCTAAAGAATCCCATTCAGTAGCATATCTGCCATAGCGAAGTTGATAGGTTTTTTGTGCCTCACGAATAAGTTTGAGGCGTTCGATAACTCTTGCTTCAGATTCTACAATTTCTTGTTGTTGTTCTATCGTTGTCTTGATATTATCTACAAGAGCATAGCCAAGTGCAACAGCACAAATCCAAAATAAAAGAGTAAAAATGGTTCGTTTTTTCATGTTGAAAAGAAATAAATAAATTTTGAATACAGTATAATGCTGTAAATTTCGTTATTTTATTGATAAATCAAAATATTTTTTGGCTTCAGAAAGACTAGCTAACATAAGTTACATCTTTAATCGCCTCCACAGTACGTTTTACATTTGGTAGTACAGCCTCAATAAGCGTTGGAGCATAACTCAAAGGAACGTCCATAGAGTTTACTCTGCGAATTGGAGCATCCAAATAGTCAAAGGCGTGGCGTTGAACATTATAGGTAATGTCAGTAGCAATAGAACCTAGTGGCCAAGCCTCCTCTACAATTACCAAACGGTTGGTTTTCTTCACAGACTCAATGACTGTTTTGTAATCTATCGGACGAACAGACATTAAATCTACAATTTCTACCGAAATGCCTTCTTTTTCTAATTCTTCGGCAGCTTGCTGAGCTACTTTCAAGATTTTTCCAAAAGAAACCACTGTTACGTCTGTTCCTTCACGCTTAATATCAGCTTTTCCTAGTGGAATGAGATATTCTTCTTCTGGAACTTCGCCTTTATCGCCATACATCATCTCAGACTCCATAAAAATCACAGGGTCATTATCACGAATAGACGATTTGAGTAAGCCTTTTGCATCATACGGATTTGCTGGAACAACTACCTTCAAGCCTGGTGTGTTGGCATACCAATTCTCAAAGTTTTGGGAATGCTGTGCGCCTAACTGCCCTGCATTTCCTGTTGGACCACGAAAAACAATCGGTGCGCCATATTGCCCACCCGACATCGCTAATGTTTTGGCTGCTGAATTAATTACTTGGTCTATGGCAACTAATGAAAAGTTGAAGGTCATAAACTCTATAATCGGACGCAATCCGTTCATGGCTGCCCCAACTCCAATACCTGCAAAACCAAGTTCTGCGATAGGGGTATCAATAACACGTTTTGCTCCAAACTCGTCCAACATTCCTTGGCTGACTTTGTAAGCTCCATTGTATTCTGCTACTTCTTCTCCCATCAAAAAAACGCTTTTGTCTCTTCGCATTTCTTCGCTCATGGCTTCACGTAGGGCTTCTCTAAACTGAATTACTCGCATAAGTTCTGTAAATTTTTAGTATGAGCTATGTATTTTAAATATAGCTAGTGTGTTTGGGTCAATTTTATTTGTGATGGTAAATTTACAGAATATAGACCAATAAGAAAATAAATTTGTCTCTTTATTTAAAAATTGATTCTGTATGTTCTGTAATCCAACTTTTTAGGAAAAGTAACAAAATTCAGTAAATTTTTGAAATTGAAGTAATTATTAATAAGGTCAGTCTCATAGAGCAAACCGATAAATCGTTTTTTTAGCTAAAACTAGGGGGGATGACGAAAATCCCTTTTTGTTTTATATCAAAAAAATATCCTTTACATTTCGTTGCGCTGCAACTTTTTCTATGTTTTTTTATAAAAAATACGTTTTTATTAGCTTTTATGTAAAACACAAGTTGCAGCGCAACGAAATATTGAATGTTTTACGAGAAGGGAAATTTATCGTACACCCTAAAACAATTACTGTTTGCTAGATTTTGTAACTTTGTAAAATACGTTTTTAAATGGATACAGGGTAAAATAACAGAGGCATTTTTAAAAATATGAACTTAGAAAAAGATTTCACTTCTCAAATCATAGATTTGGCAGACGACTACGAAGGAAAAGTAGTGGCAACGCTTGTTTCTTGTAACCATAATACAGGCAATCGAAAAAGCGTGATTTATATTCATGGCTATATCGATTATTTTTTTCATCCTCATGTGGCTGAGAAATTTATAGAGAACGGATTTGATTTTTATGCTCTAGACCTCCGAAAATATGGACGCTCATGGCTTTCACATCAGAGAGAAAACTACTGCAAATCCATAACAGAATATTTTGAAGAAATATCTTTGGCAGTCAATCAAGTTTATGAAACAAATTCATCTGATATTTATCTTTTCGGACACTCAACAGGAGGGCTTGTTGCTGCCAACTACGCCAATTTTGGAGAAGAAAAAGCTAAAATAACTGGACTAATTCTTAATTCGCCTTTCTTAGATTTTTATGAAGGTGAGTTTATGAAAAATATTATTTTGGCAGCTTCCAATACGCTAAATTTATTTTCAGATTATGCTTATATAAGAAATACGCTGTCGCCTGTTTATGTACAAAGTATTCACAAAAAATACAAAGGAGAATGGAATTTTAATTTAGATTGGAAATATACACAAGGGTTTCCCACGTATTTCAAATGGCTATTAGCTATCTATGAAGGACACGAAAGACTACGCAAATATTCTAATCTTCAAATTCCTGTATTGGTAATGCACTCGTCTTCTTCTAAAAAAATGTCTCGTTTTTCAGAAAAAGCGTATCAAAACGATATTGTATTAGATGTAGAAGATATAAAAAGTAGAGGAAGTAATTTGGGAAGCAAAGTGAGGTTGTTGGAGGTAAAAGATGCGATGCACGATATTTTTTTATCTCCTACACCTGTGAGAGAAAAAGCCTTTGAAGGAATGTTTGAGTGGTTGAAAGAAATTGCGTAGGGAAAAATACAGCTTCATTCAGTATTATTTTCCTGTTCCAACCTTTAAGACACCTCTAAAATGCTCCAAATTAATGTATCACGGGTTTTCTAGCCCATCTTGTGCTTACTTTTTCGTCAGTATATGCTGACAAAAAAATGCATCCAAGCATAATGCTTGAACGAGAAACAATAAGATAAACCCATTCTATGCCTAATTAAAGGTACTTTTTTCTTAAATAACTTCTTAATATGATGCTTTGTAAACATCAATAGTAGCAATTTGAACTAATTTTTATCTATTCAAAAGTAGAAAAAGAATTTTGACAAGTTTTTGGATAGCTTGAAAAAAATAATCTCGTTCTTCCGACACTTACAAATCAAAGGATAATATTTTTGTAATTAACGTGAACTCGGGATTACATTTATTGATTATCAATATAATCTTCGGTACTGCCCTTTTGGCTGACCTTGATTAAAAGTAGGTCAGTCTCGTTAGAGCAGACCGAAAATAGTTTCTGTAGTGTATAGAGAAGCACTTAAGATTGGTTTTTAATCCCGAGTTCACGTTAGACTACCAATGCAATCATCTCTAACGAGGTCAAAAATAGCTCTATAAGGGCGTTCTATTGGTAGCCATAGAAATGCAACAAAGGATGGTAATCTCCATAGGAACGAACCATTATAAACCAAAAGAATAAGGAATATCTCACTAGAGCAGACCGAGTTTCTGTTAATAAAGATGGTCTATATCGTTGTCGTCAATAATTTGATAAGACTCTTTATAAAAATTCTCTTGACTAATATCTATCAAATTATAAGCAATTTTTTTGGTAATCAAAGAACCATTACGAACATTCAAATAGTCTCTGAAAGAACTAAATTCCCATTCCTCCATTTTCAAACACAGATTTGCTTGTATTGGATTTTGATGAATATAGTGAAAACAAGTAAACGGATAATTTCCTTTTTTACTTAGTTCTAAGTCCTTACCTTTTGTCTTCTGGCGAAATAAAGACCCTGTTCGTTTGTATTTGTTGTTGAAATATATAGTGTATTGATTGGTAAGTAATCTAAAACCGTTACTCAGTTTTGTAAGGCGAAGGTTTCCTAACTTTACTTCCTCAACAGAATTCTGATTTGTATTCACTAAAAAATGAAAATGATTTGGCATCAAGCAGTAGTTTACAATCTCACAAAAAGGTAAAACTCTTTCCCTTACTTTACGAAGAAAGAAAATATAATCTTCTCTCTCCAAAAATGTTGATTCTCTGTTATTCCCTTGATTATAAATGTGATAAAGTGTATCTGACTCTATGTGCATAGTATTTTTATTTTGAGTTAGTTTTTTTGTTAGGTCAGTCTCGCAGAGCAGACCGTTACAAACTATCGGTGCTGCCCTTTCGGGCTGACCTTATTTTATCTGTAAGGTCAGTCTCGTAGAAGACCGTTACAGAAAACTATCGGTGCTGCCCTTTCGGGCTGACCTTATTTTATCTGTAAGGTCAGTCTCACAGAGTAGACCGTTACAGAAAACTATCGATACTGCCCTTTTGTGCTGACCTTATTGTATCTGTAAGGTCAGTCTCACAGAGCAGACCGTTACAAACTATCGGTACTGCCCTTTCGGGCTGAACTTATTTTGAGTTATACTCCTGCTCACTCCATCCAAAATCAGTATCAATCAGCAACACTTCTTCATAGCTCAAATCATACAGCTTGTACACCAAAATATCAATTTCATTTTCTAACTCGCTCGTGTCGGTTGATGGATTGGATTGTTTAAGCGATAATATTTGAGTTACTTTTTCTTCTATTTGGGTTTGGGTTTCTTTGTTTGGAGTTTTTGGAATAGGTAAAGATTGAATTTCTGTTGTACTGACATTATTATTACTAGATGTGGCTTTAAATCGCCATTGAAATACTTTTGAGTTTAATAATCCTAATACAAATTCTAATTTGAAAAAAGATTGCTTTTCTATGTGTATGGAGTTAGTAGAATCAGCTAGGTAAGATTTAAGAGGAGCTATTGTAGCCACTAATCTTAACTTTTCATCTGTACCAGTAATTCTTTGGGTACTTATGCGTCTTACATTGATTAAAGGATTATTTTTGCCATCTTTGAAAAATTGCTCCTCATTTAAATACTCTTTCTTTCCTTGACTTAGTTTTAAATTGATTTTATACTGAGAGATTTCCACTCCCTTGATTAAATTAGCATTAGACTCACTTTTTTTATCTGTAATATATTCTCTGTAAACTGTTTGATTTATTTCACCTCTTCTGACTATGATACTTTCATTTTCCCTTATTGGTGGATGTTGATGTAGTTTTGTAAGCAAATTCCATTGTGTCTGATTTAATAGAGGAATGCAAACTTTAAAGCTGTCAAATTCAATTATTTTTTCAACAGAAGTTAAGTAGCTTTTTGGTTTATCTGAAAAAGAATTATGAGGATAGGTATTTACTAAGATACTAGAATCATTTACCCTCTTTTTTATTTTCTTGCTAAGAAGAATTAAAGTTGAAACCTTTGCATCTTCAAAAACTCGTAAAGAAGCATTATCTTTTTGAGGAAAACAATCTAAGTTCAAATACTCACAACTATCAAAGATAAATCTTCTTGTTGATTCCAAACTATTATCTCCAACTAAACTAAGAGGTATAATCATGCTTAAATAAGAGTTTGTTTTTGAAATATCATGTGATAGTTTGATAAATAGACGATATAAATTTAATTTTCCCCCTAAGACTTCTTCATATCTGTTAGTAAGTTTAGAGTATTCTAATATATTTTTATAGGGTTCTAATGTTGTGTTACGAGTTCTCTCTACAACAGTATAAGGAGGATTCCCAATCACAACGTCAAAGCCTACAAACTTTCCATTTTTATCTAATACTTCTGGAAACTCAAAACGCCATTCGAAAGCATTTTGATAGATGATGTTGTTGAGAATAGATTCTTTTTCGTCTTGTACTTTTTGTAGCGTGAGTTTGGCTTTTTTGAGTTCGGTTTTTAGTTTTTTGCTTGGTTTTTCTCCAAAGGCTTCTAGGTTCTGTACTTCGGTTTGTTTTTGCTCTAGCTTTCCCCTTGCTGTGGCTATTTTTTTCTTAAACTTACTATCTAGCGTTCCTGTAAAGGCAGATTTGATAGTATCAATTATCTTTACAATTTCTCTTTTTCGGTCTTTGTTTTTGGTGTTTTTGTATTCCTCTACGGCATTTTTGTAATCTTCTAGGCTATACGGATTTTCTTTGCTCTTGAAGGCATTTTTCAAATCTTCGTCTAGCTCAAAACGGCTTATCAAAGAGTTTCCAGTCTTGATATTGATGTCAATATTGGGCAGCGTTTGAAGCTGATTTTCTTCGGTGTAATAGGCATTTTTTAAAAGTTCTATCCAAAGCCTAAGCCTACATATTTTGACAGAATTGGGGTTGATGTCCACACCAAACAAGCAGTTTTCTATCAGCGTTTGTTTCTCGTGAAAGAGTGTTTCTTGTAGCCTTTGGCTATTTTTATTTTTGGGTTGGTAAGCAAAAATGGTTTCGTTTTCGTCTTCCACCACTAGCTCGTCGTTATCAATCTCAATATAAGCGTTTAGGCGTTTGCCGTCTTTATCAATCAAAACACCAAGCTCACTTTTTATGGCGATAAGCTCATTCAAAACACTGACTAAAAAGTGCCCAGAACCCACAGCAGGGTCGCATATTTTGAGTGAATTAATGATTTGATTGGCTTCTTTTCGTATGGCTTCTCTGTCTCCATTTCGAATATAGTCTTTCAAATCTTCTTGCAGAGCTTCAAAATCGTTGCATTTCCAAGCGTAATGTGTATTAAATTTTTCCACGACGGCTCTACGAAGCGTTTGTTTTGCCATATACATCGTAATATAGGCAGGTGTATAGAAAGAGCCATCTTTATACCCATTTATTTTTTCAAAAATAAGCCCCAAAACCGAAGCCGAAATAAGCGTTTTATTTTGGTTGCTCTCATCTACTTTTTCGCCTGTTTCTCCACTAAAATCGTAGGCTTCCAAAAACTTGAAAATATATTCCAAGACAGGCAAAGTTCCTGTAAGGCGTTTTAAATTGTCTTTTAGAACGGTTTTTTCGTAGAGTTCTAGCTCCAGTTCTTTCAAATTTGAAATCTGTAACGCCGAATCTTCTAACGTATTGGGTTCGAAAAGCGAACTATTCAGATAGGGAATATGATTGTATTTTTCTTTGATACGCTCGTTTCGGTCTTCTATTTTCTTTGCCAACGCCGAAAAAAAGAGTTCTTCCAAGTCATCAAAATCTTTGACAAAATCTGTATGCAGAAACTTATATTTCTCATCTTGGTTGTAGGTTACGAGCTGTGCTTCCAAGAGTTTGAGAAACAAAATTCGGTTTATCCACGTCAGAGAAAGCTCTAAAGCGACATTAAAAAGCTGTTCTTCTTTATCTTTTCCGTAGTTTTTAAGTTGGTTTACTTTCCTTAGATAATCTCTATCTTCTAAAATATAAATGGTCGTCTCTAGGAGTGAGCCATCGTTTCTATCTGCTTTTTGCTTGCGCTGAATTACTTTTTTGCCTTTTTCTTTGACTTCTTCCAAACCGATAAGGTGTAGAAGTTCGTAGTAAAACTGTTTGTTGAGTTGGTTACTGTCGTTTCCATAGGCTTGCGCTAGAAGATGAATCGGAGAAAAAACTTTGTAGAGCGAAACGAGCTTATCATCGTCTGTATTTTGAATATCTAAAAGCTCTTGAAAATCCTTTCGAATATCGATGTAAAGAAAAGGCAGTTCTTCTTTTACTTCTTCAATGTATTTTTTAGCAATTTCGTTGTAGAAAAGGTCGTTTTTGCTAGAATCTTTTTGTCCTGACAAGAACTGATTATATTCTTTGAGTAGTTTTTTATTTTTATAAAACGTATTGTAAAAATCTTCTCCTTTGAAAAAATACCATTCGTAGCCGTTGGTGGCAATAAGGTGTTTAATTTGGTTATTTTCTAAAGTTACTCGCTCTCTAAGGTAGTAGAGCAAAAGTTCTTGTAAGGCTTTTCTATTGAGGTTGTCTTTTTTCAAAAACTCGCTTTTGTTGCTTGGTCTTTTGGCTTCTATCAGCACACTAACATTACTCGTTGCATCTTTCCCTGCATAAATCGCCAAGTCAATTTTATCTTTTGTATTGATGAGATATTCCTCATAAAATACTTCTTTCAAAAAGGGTTTTATATACCCTTTGATATTTTCTTCACTTTCGTTCTTCTCATCACTTATTCGGATGTGTTCCAAACACGTATTGAGCGAGGTTTTAAATGAATTTATTTCATTTCTTGTAACACTTATTTTTCGGTAGGCAGGATGAAGGGCTTTGCTTGGCTTTTCGGTAATTTTCATTATAAACTATTTCAAGAACAAAAGTTTTGATTTCATTTTGAAATAAATCTATAAAAAAAGTAATTACTTTGCAATGAAGTAATTACTTTTTTTGTTGGCTATTATATAGTCGGTACTGACCTTAATTGATTTAGGTCAGTCTCGTTAGAGCAGACCAAAAATTATGACAAAGTTGGTTTAGAAATATTTATTCTCTGTTGTATGACTTCATAACTCCAATTCAACTGGTTCATATAGTATTTTGGATTATCCTTTATAATTTCCTGCCATTCTTTACTTGGACTCAAAATTATATTTTCTATGACATCAGAAAAAGATTTCAATACTCTTTTGGAGTTCATCCAAATGGTTACTTTTTCAACTAGCTCTTTCGATGAAAAAAGGTTATGAAACTCTTGGTAAACTATAATTTCAGAAAAATGAAATGCACTTGTTTCAGAAATATTTTTTAGCCAATTTTCTAATAAGACTGATACGTCAAGTTTTGCAGTATCAAACATTACTAAAATAGAATCTACCTTTTCAGCATCTTTTAAAGGATAAACCGACAAATAGTAGTCAAAAAAAGTAGTCATATAATTATTGAGTAGTTCCCATTCTTCCTTTGTCCAGTTTTCTTTTGAAAAACGTCCAACACGAGTTAGAGAAAGCTCTGCTGAATGGGTTGGGTATTTAAAGTTTGCTATCAGTTCTAAATAACGAGGGAGGAAATATTTGGTTTCTTCTAGCTTTCCACCTTCCAGTTCTCCTCTTCCTGCATCTTGATAGGATGTTAAAGCATCTATATTAATTTCTCTTACAGGTGTTTCTAATAAGTGTTTTTCTTCTTCTTCATACACACAACAAATCGTACAGGCATCAATAGGTTTTGAAACTGTATAGTTTTCAAAAACAGAATAAGCTCTTTCAATTATTTCTTTTAGTTCATTCATATTGCATTTGAATAATTGTTTTTGTACTAAAAAAGCCCATCCAATCATAAAAATTGAATAGGCTTATTCTTTATTTCTGCTGTTGTTGGTGTCTCCATCAACGACAAAATCATAATTTACTCATCTTCCAAAATGGCACTTACAGCTTTGTCTGCTTGAATAAAGTTACCAGCCTTGTCGCCAGCTTCTAATTCTTTTCCTGTACTGTTCAAGATTTCATAGGCTGCTTTTGTGTCAAGTTCTGGATTTAATGACTTCATTACGCCCAAAAGACCTGCTACATAAGGTGTTGCCATTGAAGTTCCGTTCAAGAATTTGTATGTTCCTTTAGGATAGGTAGAAAAAATCTTTACCCCCGGTGCTGCAATTCCCATTTTCATATCCTGTACGTGATTAGAAAACGGTGCAATACTCAAATCTGGAGCAATCGCTGAAACTGTAATCACACCTTCTGCATTGGCTGGAGAAAAATCTTTTGCATTTTTGTTAGAATTTCCTGCTGCTACTACTACGATAGCACCTGCTTTATTGGCATATTTTACAGCCTCTGAATACGCTTTCTGATGAGCGTCGTTTGAAGGACCTCCCAAAGAAAGTGAAATTACATCCGCTCCTTGGTCTGCTGCTTTGATGATTCCACCAATAACAGATTCTTGCGAACCAAAACCAGCATCATTCAATACTTTAATACTAGAAACACTTACAAACTCTGAATTAGGAGAGAAAGAAGCAATACCTTTTCCATTGTTAGTAACGGCTGCTGCAATTCCTGCACAGTGTGTTCCGTGTCCTAATTTGTCGTAATCACTTTTCTTTTCAATAGAAAGGTAATTATCTGTAATATCTTCGTGGTCTGCCTCTACGCCTGTGTCAAGAATAACAATTTTAGCTTTTTTCTTAGGTTTTTGTTCTTTTAAAGTAGCGTACATCTGTGCAACACCCATTTTTTCAAACCCCCAAAGGTCTTTTACGCTAGGGTCGTTGATTCCAAAAGAAGGCTTGTTTGGAGTTACATCAAAAGCAGTTGTTGGGTTATTTGGAAGCTCTAAAATTTCGTTGTTTTCTAAATAATCTACTGCGCCAGAACCTTTTAGGTCGCCAATAATAGCATCCATATTTTTGAGTTGGAAAGTAGGAATATCAACTACATAATATTCTTCTAACTCTGAATACTCATCGTGCTGTAACTCTGGAAATGCTCTACGAATAGAAAGATTATATTTTTCCAAAACTGGAACAATAGCATCTTTATCTGCCATATTTAAGTCTAAAAGAAGTTCTCCGTTTTGGCTAAGATTTGAAGGAATAACAGCTTCTTCTTTCTCGCCTATGATTACCTTCTCAATAATTACTTCATTTGATTCTACTTGTGTGTCCTCACTTGTAAAGTAATTTACCACTGCTTCTCTACTAGCATCAAAGAAAAATAATTTCAAGCCAGCAATTACAGCAAAAATAGAGAAATAAAGAATCTTAGGACGAGGCGCAAGACGGTTGAAGATAAGGATAACAACAGTCAGAATAGCTAAATCTGGTGTCAGAACGCCTAAAAGGTCGTACATAATTCCTCCATCATTGAAAAACAATGAAAGAAAATACAAAAGACCAGAAACAAAGAAACTGTTTCTAGCAAAACCTGCTGCGTGTTGGCGTTCTTTCAAGAAGAAATAAACGGCTGCTGAGAGCAGAAGTCCACCATACGCTAAGGGATATAAGAAATTTTCCATAGATATAGAGTTGATTTATTTTTAAAATAAGAATTGATTACAAACTGAATTTTGTAGCTAATAGCAGTTTTTTTGAATTAAATATGTATCAAAATACACTTTTTCTAAGCAACTACCAAATACTATGCTTTCTTTAACGTAAATTAGACACACAAAGTTTGATTGTGCATTGTTAATCGTAATTTAATCTACCAATACGCTTTTTGTTTATAATTAAGGTTTTTAGAAAAAAAGGCTTTTCTTACCTTTGCGTATGCAAGAAAAAATTATCATCCTAGATTTTGGTTCGCAATATACACAGCTTATCGCTCGTCGTGTTCGTGAACTTAACGTATTCTGTGAGATACACCCTTTTAATAATATTCCTCAAATTGATGAGAAAGAAGTAAAGGGAATTATTCTCTCAGGAAGTCCGTATTCGGTGCATCAAGAAGATTCGCCTAGAGTACCACAGATTTCAGAATGGCGCAAAAAATTTCCAATTTTGGCAGTTTGTTATGGAGCGCAACTTTTAGCTCATACCAACGAGGGCGAAGTAAAACGCTCTCAAACTCGTGAGTATGGCAGAGCAAAGCTCATCCCAGTAGTAGAAAATCCACTTTTGGAAGGTATAGCAGATTCTCAAATTTGGATGTCGCACGGAGACAGTATTTATTCTCTTCCAGACACTATCGAAGTCATTGCCAAAACGGCAAGCATTCCAGTAGCAGCCTATCATTTTAAAGGCGAACCTACTTATGGCTTACAATTTCACCCAGAGGTAACACATTCTACTGATGGCAAAAAAATCTTAGAAAATTTCTTAGTCAGCATTTGTAAATGCTCACAAGATTGGACTCCAGCAGCTTTTGTAGAGGAAACCATCCAATCTTTAAAAGAACAATTAGGAAACGACAAAGTAGTTTTGGCTCTTTCGGGGGGAGTAGATTCGACAGTAGCAGCTGTACTTTTACACAAAGCGATTGGCGAAAACCTGCATGGCATTTTTGTAGATAACGGACTTTTAAGAAAAGGAGAGTTTGAGCAAGTTTTGGAAACCTACCACAAAATGGGCTTAAATGTCAAAGGTGTAGATTCAAAGGAGCGTTTTTACCATAAACTTAAAGATAAAACTGACCCAGAAGACAAACGAAAAGCTATTGGTTTTACATTTATTGAAGTTTTTGATGAAGAAGCAAAACGTATTCAAGATGTAAAATGGCTTGGACAAGGAACAATTTATCCAGACGTGATTGAATCTGTTTCTGTGAAAGGACCTTCAGCAACTATCAAATCGCATCACAACGTTGGAGGTTTGCCAGAAAAAATGAATCTGAAAATTGTAGAGCCTTTACGTGATTTGTTTAAAGATGAAGTAAGAAGAGTAGGAAGAGAATTAGGTATTGATGATTTGATTTTGAAACGCCATCCTTTCCCTGGTCCGGGACTTGCTATCCGTATTTTGGGAGCAGTTTCTGCTGATAGAGTTGATATTTTGCAAGAAGTAGATGCTATTTTTATAAATGGTTTGAAAGAAACAGGTTTGTACGATGAGGTTTGGCAGGCAGGTTCTATTTTGTTACCTGTAAATTCTGTGGGCGTAATGGGCGATGAGCGCACTTATGAAAATGTAGTTGCGCTGCGTGCTGTTACAAGTTTGGATGGAATGACTGCTGATTGGTGTCATTTGCCTTACGATTTTTTGGCTGATATTTCAAACAAAATCATCAATAATGTAAGAGGAGTAAATCGTGTGGTGTATGATATTAGTTCAAAACCACCTGCTACAATTGAGTGGGAGTAGTTTTTGTTTATTTTAAATTATATTTTATAATATAAGCTGATATATTTGACTTCCAGTTGTGTTTTTTATGATATACAAAATATGAAATACAGGGCTGGGAGTCTAATAAACCTTATCACGATTAATTCTGTAAAGTTCATTTCTTCATAGAAGTTGTTTAAGACCTGAAAGTCGGCGAAGCCAATGGAAAAAAGTAGCTTGAATGAAGTATAGAGTAAATTTTATTTATTATTTCTCGTTCAAGCATTCTGCTTGGACGCACTTTTTAGACTACGCCGACTTTCAGTTCGTCAGCATATGCTGACGAAACGGTAAGCACAAGATGGAATCTTGCGCTAGAAAACCATTCTTAAACAAGTTCAGTGTTAGGTTTTGCAACACTATGAAGAAATAAAAACGATTTGATTTTTAGTAAATCGTTAATAATCAAAAAACGTGATGACCTTTAATAATTACAAGAAAAAAATATTGAATCTAAAACTCAAGCAGTTCCTTACTTTGAATAATTTGATGTTTTTTATCTGTTCTAACATAATTAAGGTCAGATTGATAGGTCAGTATCGAAATAGTTACTGATAATCAATTAATTATAATACATTGGATTAGAGCCTAAAACAACGAAAATTTGCTTTCTTCTCCATCTTTATAGCGTTTTCGCTCTTTTAATTTGCCTTTTTGGTCATAAAAACGCCACTTTCCATCTCGTTTGTCATTTTTATAATAGCCTTCAATGATAAGTTTACCAGCTTTGTATTCACGATAGATTCCATTTTTGATGGTTCCTTCCACTTCGTATTCATAGCGAGTATCATCTTTGGTTTGAACTATCAAGCGTCGTTTTCTCGTATTTTCGTCTAGTTGTATAAGTTCGGACTCTGGAATGGTTTGAAGCTGCTCAAAAAGGTCTATTTTTTCTTCTGACCCAAACATTTTTTCTAAAATATTTTTGCTATTGAGTTGTTTTAATAATTCACTACGTTTTTCTTGTGCTAGTTGGTAGTTTTTCCGTACCGTTTCGGGTGTTTCATAGACTGTTACTAAGCGAGTATCATAAAAAAGCGTTTCATCTCGGCGAAGCTGAAAGCCCCAATGAGGCTGAGAAATAATATAATCTTCATTTTGTTGTAGAGTTGTCCAAGTTTCTTTGTCCAACGAACGTTTTAATAGTGGACGAGCAGCCATCATATTTACATAAGCAAAAAAGTTGGAATTATCTTCCTCAAATTCTTTGAAAAATTTTTGAAAAGAAGCTGATTTAGCAAGTGTAAGTCCCATTTCATAATCATCAATCAAATTTTTTAGCGTTTTAGGACTGTTGCTAAAAATAACATAGTCTTCAATAAAAGTAAAATAAGGCTTTTCTATCTTATCAAAATATTTCCCCATTACGAGTTTGAAAAACCCTTTAACGGCAAGCATACTTATTTTATGTCCTCGGTGTTCAGAAACCACTACTTTTACAGGCGTTCTTTTACGGATTTTTTCTCCAATAAATTCTAGCTGTGCTGTAGCTTCTGATATAGATTTTGTCTTCAAAACAAGTGCATACTCATCTTTTTTATCTACATTTTGTGTGGCTTCTGTCTGAATAAGAGCCATTTCTGAACCAATCCAAGAAAAGAAATTCTCTCTTACATCAATATCTAAAATTCTTTCAACCGTACGTATCTGATTTTGATACTCTTGATATTCTTCAGGGTTTTGCTGCAAAACTTCCGTAAACTTGTCATAATAACTCAAAAAATCATCAAAATTTACACTAAAGTAAAATGCCGAACGCTGTGGAACTACCCTTGCTGCCGTAATATCGCTACTACCTGAGCGCAAGAGCGCACTCACATGTGAAGGAACCGAATCATTGATAACAGTTGAACCAACCATTTTTACCAAAGTAGAAGCATTCGGGTCATCAGCTTCGCCTATTTGTTCTAAATCCAAATTTAGCCCAGAGAAAAACAGAGCTTCTGATATATCATTCAAATAGGGGTTGGATTCTTCTGTATAAAGCCCTAAGAACTCATCCATCAAATCATAATTGATATACAAATTTCCTATATTTTGAGAGGATGTTTTTGATACGACTTTCTTAAAACGACGATTATTTTCAAAATTATTAGGGTCTTCTCTTGCATCTAAAGCAGCTTCTACCAAAGCTGGTGTTTGTGAACAAAGAAGTAAATGTTTTCTTACCGAAATTGCCCATTGCGAATTATCTACTGTATTTTTTATGAGATAGATTTGGTTTTCTTTGTATTCATAATTAGATGAATCTTCCACACTCAGCATTACTTTTCCTATAATTTTTTGAGCTACTGAATTTATTTCTCGTTTTAAATCAACAATAAATAAAAAATCGTAATCTCCTTGTTTATGAATGTGAGAGGATACCAAAACTTGTCTTTTTCCTAATAAATCTACAATTTCTCTATTTTGGTGAATGAGCGTATCTAAGGAAATAGCATCTTTTGTAAGTTCAGCAAAATAGGGTTGTTTTTGAAGATGTTTCCAAAGATGAGAACTGCTTATATCTTCCCAACTCTCAATAGGTTCGTCTGTTTCTAAAATGTACATTGCACTGGATGGAACATAATTGAAAGGGTCAAGAGACACAATAGGAATCCCTTTGAAAAGCCAAAAAATTATGACACCCAAAAAAATGACAGCAAAAAAGCCAAGTACATATAAAAAACGGCGAAAAAATAGTTTGAAAGTATCCATTAGTCAATTACGAATTATTTAATTACGACCTATTGAAGCAGCTAAGCTAATTACAAATTGGAAAATCAGCTTAGCTAATTTTTTATCCTTAACGACGCTTATAGGCTCGTTGAAGGTTCAGAATTATGTCTTTATAAAAGTACAAAATTTCAATTTGTTTTCTAATTTTACAGAAAAAACCTTTAAGATAAAGTCTTGTTTAAAAATAAAGAAATACTATGATTTTAGCTAAAATTTTTGTATATTAGATAGTAATATTAGCAATATGTAGGTTAGGCTTCTAGCTTGACGACAAGGTTTAGAGTAGTTCCATTATTCTATTTTGGAAGAATGGCGTACGAAACTGAATTTTACAACATTTATCAATCTTCTTAAATTATGGATAATCAAAATATCACGGTACTCAAATCGGCTTTTGAAAATGCTGCACTCAAAGACGGCAATGGAAATGAAGTTTGGTCTGCCCGAACGCTTCAAAAGTTATTGAAATATTCGAAGTGGGAAAACTTCGAACGTGCTATTGCCAAAGCACAAACAGCTTGTATAAATAGTGAACAAGATGTAGATTTTCATTTTTTGAGAAAAGATAAAAAAGTAAAGACAGGAGTAAGTAGCCGTATGAAAATGGACTATTTGCTTTCTCGTTATGCTTGTTATCTAATTGCTCAAAATGGAGATGCTCGCAAACAAGAAGTAGCTTTTGCTCAAACTTATTTTGCCTTACAAACTAGAAAAGCCGAGCTTTTGGAGGAAGAAATCCAAAACAGAGAGCGTTTGCGCCAACGCCGAATTTTGGCAAAAAATGAGTACGAACTCTATCAGCTTGCCGATGAAAGAGGTGTAAGCAAAGCTGGCTTTCAACGCATCAGAAATGAAGGCGACAAAACACTTTTTGGAGGGACTTCGCCCAAAGAACTCAAAGAACAAAACGAAATTCCTCAAGAAAGGAATGTTTCTGATTTTATGCCAGCCGTAACCATTGGTTCTAAAAACTTAGCTACTCTATTTACAAAATTTAAGGTGGGAACAGACCCCAAAATTAGAGGAGAAGAATCTATCAAAGAAACTCATAAAAATTCGAATCAGACCATTAGGGAAGCCTTTGAAAAAGAAACAGGCATAAAACCAGAAGACTTGCCGATGGAAGAAGACCTCAAAAAAGTTAGAGACAAGCTGAAAGACGAAGAAACAACACTTTTCGGTTTTAAAATAACACTTGGTAAGAAGAAAAAGCAATAGGGAAATAATAGCAGAAATTTATTTTATCTAAACTATTCTTGATTTTGTCTAATATTTTGACCTCAAGAATAGTTTTTTTATGGGAAAATTTGTATTTTCATTTAGAGATGCCTAGCTTAAACAGTTAAGAAAGTTAATTTTATCTAAATTAGTAACTTCATAAAGCATCTGATAAACTCATATTTTTGCTTCATATTATTTTCTTACTATGCGTTTTTTGTTTGTCGTAGTATTCCTATTGGTGTGCAGTTCTGTTGCTTTTGCACAAGAAAGCACAGCTTCTCCTGTGCGCCCATCTGTTTTGTTTACACAATACTCCACCGACAACGGACTTTCAAATAATAGCGTAAAATGTATTTTGCAAGATTCAAATGGGTTTATGTGGTTTGGAACAAGAGACGGATTAAGCCGTTTTGATGCTTATTCTTTCCAAAGTTACAAAAGTGCGCCTACCCTAGAAGGTGGAATCTCAAAAGGGCTTTCAGATACATACATTTTAGCAATGGCACAAAGTATCAACCCAAATAAAGAGACAGAAAAGATATGGCTTGGAACAAATAATGGAGGTTTAAACTATTTTGATTATCAAAGTAAAGTGTTTCATCATTATCCTGTTGCTATTAATAGAAAGATACAACGAAAGGATAATACCCTTTCAGATGTTACAGTTCAAGCACTTGCAGTGGAACAAGATAAAGGGCAGGAATTCGTTTGGATAGGAACAAAGCGTGGAGGTTTACAAGTATTAGATGTAGAGAAAGGAGAGTTTGATACATTTTTAAATGATGAAAAAGATAGTACATCGCTTTATAGCAATGAAGTTTCTGCTATCAAAATAGACCCTCAGAATAAAGTTTGGGTGGCTACTACTATCTTACAACTTTTTGATAGAGAAAAAAAATCTTTCAAAAATTTTTACTTTTCTAATGACGACGGAAAGGCAAGTATTTCAAAGTTGTTTTTAGACAAAAAAAATAGACTTTGGATTCTGACGTGGGACGAAGGAATTTATATTTTTGATACAGAAAAGGAGCAGTTTGTAAAGAAAATCTATACACCACCTATCACAGCAGCAGCACAAGACACAGAGGGAAATATTTGGTGTTCTACCTTCGGAGCTGGAGTTTTCAAATACGACAAAGAAGGTAATTTCATTACAAAATATGGAGTAGAAGATTTTGAGTTTGGTTTGAAGGAAGCCTTAGCTTGGGATATCTACGCTGATGCTATGGGAGGAATATGGCTTGGACTTTATTCGGAGGGAATAGAGTATTTTTCTCCTCAAAATCAACAATTTAGACTTTGGAAAGGAAACACAGAAGTTTTTAAAGGTTCAGAGGTTTGGGATATTGAATATGAAAATGACTCTGTGCTTTGGTTTGCTACGGAAAAAGGACTAGAAAAAATAAAATTTGAAAATGAGTATCAAAAAATCACTTCAATAGATTATTTGGTAGGCAAAAAAATACCTCCAGTTTTGGATGGACTTATCACGACATTATTGAGAGCGAAAGATAATACACTTTGGGTCGGAACGTGGCAAGGGTTAGCCAAGCTAGAAACAAATACAAAAACTCAAAAAAGTAATGTAACCGTTTTTGAAACGGACAGAAACCGTCCTGAAGCATTAAAAGGAAATAAAATAACAGCATTAGGAGAAGACAAGGAAGGGAATATTTGGGTAGGAATGCTCTACGGACTGGCAAAATATGATAAAGAAACACAAGATTTTGAGCATTTTTTTCCACAATCTAATGATTCTACTTCATTGAATGATGGCTACGTTACGGCAGTTTTGCAAGATTCTAAAAATAGACTTTGGGTAGGAACAAGAAATGGACTACACCTCTATGATAAAGAAAAAAACAATTTTAAAAGGATATTGAACGAAGTTGAGAAATCAAATTCGATTAGCCACAATCAAATCAATGCAATTTTTGAAGATAAAAACAATACACTTTGGATAGGAACAAATGGAGGTTTGAATTGGCTCAATAATGAAGATAACAATAGTTTTAGTTTCGAACATCTAACAGAAAAAAATGGACTTCCTTCTGATGTAATTCAAGCCATTGAAGAAGATACAAATGGTAATCTATGGCTGACTACCAATAAGGGTCTTTCTTTTTTTAACAAAACACAGAAAAACAAAAGACAATCACAATTTACTAACTATAACAAACTAGACGGACTTCAGTCTAATGACTTCAAACGTGGTGCGCTTACTCGCCTGCCCAATGGCGTAATTTTTATGGGAGGAAAGGAAGGGTTCAATGCTTTTCATCCCAATTATTTAAAGAGAAACAGCATTGCTCCAAAAATGGCATTTACAGGCTTCAAACTTTTCGGTAAAAGTGTTGTAGTTAGAGATTCGCTTCATAAAGATTCTCCATTAGAAAAATCTATCAATCAAGTAAAAGAAATTATTTTATCACATCAAGATAGGGTTATAGAGTTTGATTTTACAGCACTTAATTATTTTCTTCCTCAAAAAACTCATTTTGCCTACAAAATGGAAGAATATGATGAAAATTGGCACTATACAGATGCTGATAGAAAATTTGCTACTTATACAAGTTTGCCAGCAGGAAAATATACATTCAAAATAAAAGCAACCAATGCAGACGGAGTTTGGAGTGAGGAGAAATCTATTTTTATAAAAGTAACACCTCCTTTCTACAAGACATGGTGGTTTTTGATAGTTGCGCCTTTGATTGTTTTGACTGTAGGATATTTATTATATAAAAATAGAATAGCACAAATAGAAAAACGTAATCTAAAATTAGAGCAAACTGTAAAGGAACGTACAGCAGAAATAAAAGTAAAAAATGAGGAGTTAGTGTCTATAAATGATGATTTACACGGAAAAAATCAAGAAATTTTGGTGAAAAATGAAGAACTAGAGCAACAACAAGAAGAAATTTTGGCACAACGTGATGAGATTGAAAAACAAAATAACTCTTTAAAACAACTCAATGATAATTTAGAAACGTCTTATCAAAATCTGAATATACTTACCACTATCGGTCAAGAGATTACTTCTGTGTTAGAACTCAAAGAAGTGATAAGACAAATATATGAACGTATTCAAAGTATTATGCCAGTAGAGGGTTTTGGAATTGGACTCTATAGAAAAGAAAAAAACGAACTTTATTATACAGGCTATATCGAAAAAGGTAAAATTTTACCAGACCATAGTGAGAAAATAGATGTAGAAGGAATTGGAAACTGGGCTTTGAAAAAACAAGAAGTTGTTTTTATCAATGATTTAGAAAAAGAATATGGTAAATATATTTCTGAATTGGGAGAGCTTATAGAAGGCGAAGAACCACAGTCTATTTTATATGTTCCACTTTCTATTTTAGATAAAGGAGAAATAAGAAAAATAGGAGTACTGACCGTTCAGAGTTTTGAAAAAAATGCCTATACGAACAGACATGTTACTATTTTAAAGTCGCTGGCTACTTATATTTCTATTGCATTGAAAAATGCAGAAACATATACTCAACTAGATATAGCTAATGCACAAACACACAGTATAAATGAAAAACTAACTGACAGCATTCGCTATGCTCAAACTATCCAGCAATCTGTTTTGTCTGTACACAATACAATGTATCACAATTTTTCAGAGTGTGAAGTTATTTATCGCCCTGCAAGTGGTGTGTCTGGAGATTTTTACTGGTTTTCTAAGATAGAACTAACAAAAAAACAATTAGAAAATACAACATTTTTTAATGAAAGTTTGAAAGACAAAGTAACAGCTAGAATTTTGGCAGTTTCAGACTGTACAGGACACGGCGTTCCAGGAGCTTTTATGTCCTTGATTGGAAATGGACTTCTCAATGAAATTGTAAATCAAAGACAGATAATAGAGCCTAAATTTATTTTGAAAGAACTTCATGAAGGAATAAGAACACTTTTAAGACAGGACAAACTAGACGAAAACGTAATGGTAAATCAAGATGGAATGGATATTTCGGTTTGTTTGGTTATAGAAAACAAAGATGGAACTTTCAAAATTGTGTATTCAGGAGCAAAACGCCCTATGTATTACACGCAAAAAGGAATGCTGAAAATCATTAGGGGAACACGAAAATCGGTAGGAGGCAGGCAGAAAGAAAATGTCAGGACTTTCGAACAAGAAATAATTGAGATAGAGAAAAATGAACTCATCTATCTTTTTACAGATGGCATAGCTGACCAAAATAACTCAACTATGGAACGTATTGGTAGCCAAAATGTATTTGGGTTTATAGATAAGGTAAAACATCAAGATTTAGCGACTCAAAAGCAAAACATAGAATCTTTTATAGATAGCCATCAAGGAAATGAAACTCAACGAGATGATATTACTTTTCTGATGGCTAGGGTTTGATTTTTAAACTCTTCCTCCAATCACAAGTACATCATCAATTTGTTTGTGTTCTTTGCCTATCCAATCTTTGAAAGTTTGTGAAAGAATTTGTTTTTGTTCTGGAAAGTCTTTTGAATGAATCTCTAAAAGCAAGTTTCTGAAATTCTTAACCATAAATTTACGTCCTTGCGCTCCTCCAAATTGGTCTTGAAAACCATCAGAAAAAATATAGAATGTGGTAGGAGTAGAAATATCAATTACATGTTCTGTAAAGTCGCTTTTATGTTCTTTATCTGAACCTCCAATAGGCATTTTGTCGCCTTTTATCACATTCATAGCATCGTTTTGAATATAAAAAATAGGATTCTTTGCTCCTGCAAAAGTGAGTGTGTTTGCTTTTTTATCTATGGTAACAAGGGCTAAATCCATTCCATCATGGATATTCGTCTCGTCTTTGTGTAGAGCTGTGGTAATACCTTTATTCAAACGATTGAGAATTTCGGCTGGGGAAGTAATATTATTTTCGGCTACAACCCTACTCAAAATCTCATTTCCTATCATAGACATAAAAGCCCCCGGAACGCCATGTCCTGTACAATCTACGGCTGCAAGAATAGTTTTTTGTTCTTCTTTAAAGTGATGGAAAAAATAAAAATCTCCACTTACAATATCACGAGGACGGAAAAAAACAAAGGATTTAGGCAAGGCATTCTGAATATGCACTACATTGGGAAGAATAGCCTTTTGTATGCGTTGGGCATACGTGATACTTGAGGTAATCTGTTCATTTTTATGCTCAATCTCATTAACAGCAATGGCTAATTCATGATTTTGTTCTAAAATTTGAGCTTGTTGGAAGCTAATCTCGTCGTTTTTTTCTTGTAAGATAAGATTTGCCTTTTTCTTTTCTTGTTGGCTTCTATAAATAAAACCAATTCCAACTAAAGCAAGCAGTAAAATACCTGCAATTCCTCCAATATAAAGCCTTTGAGTGGCAATTTTTTGTTCGTTTTCAGCTTGTTCTTGTGCAAATTTGGCATCTTTTAAGTCTGTCTCTTGTTGCAATACTTTAAAGGCAAGTTCTTGTTTGGTAAAGTTGGATTCTAGTTTGTCTAGTGCTTTATTTTTGGTTTCAATACTTTTTTCCTGCTCTTTGAGTTTGGAATTTTTGAGAGCAATTTCTAAATCTGCTCTTTGCTTTTCTGCTTCGGCTAGAGCAGCTTGTAGGCGTGCTTTATCGGCTTCTGCACTCACAACAGCCATTTTGCGCTGTTGCGACATTTCGTGAAAATTTCTATACAAATTAAAATATTCCATTTGCTTGGCTTGATTTCCTTCTTTTTCATACGTTTCGGCAAGCATTCCATAAATACTACGCATTTGTTCTAAATCCAAACTTTCTTTTGCTATTTCCAATCCATCTAAAAGATGTTGAGCAGCTTCTTGGTGTCTTTTCAAATTGTTTAAGATAACAGCCGTATTGATTTGTGCAGAAATGATAGGCTCTTTTGCACCTTGTTTTTTTCTGCCTTCTAATGTTTTTTCAAAGAAAATAAGAGCAGAGTCAAATTTTTCTAAGTCGGCATAAATAGTAGCAAGATTGCTATAAATACCATACATTCCACTCTGATTGTTTACCTTTCTATTAAAGCCTAAAGACTGTTGAAAATAGGTAATGGCTGGTTGAAGTTCTTTGTTATCCCAGTGAATGAGGGCAGCTTTATTGAGAAAGTCGCTTGCTCCTCTGTAATCTCCTTGATTTTCACGTTCTTTCGATTTTTCTACACACATTTCAACAGTAAGTTTCTGACCGTCGTTTGTTACAAATTGTGCTTTAAGAGAAAATATACAAGAAAACAATAAGAGGACAAGTAGATAATAATTACGCATTATTGCAGCTGGGTAGATATTGAAGTTTGGGATATTCTATTCAAATATAACTTTTTTGTCTGAAAAATATAAAGCTATTCTTAAAAATTATATTCGCTGCAATTTATTTTATCTTTAACTTTGGCAGAAGTAAGTTGTTACAAAACAATCACTTCACTACAAAGTTTTTCAGATAACAAGGTTTTATATAATTGTTTAGTCTATATATTTATGTATAAAGTAACAGAAACAGATTCATTTTTAAAGGTAAAAAGCAAAATGGCTATTGGTTTAGTTTGGACTGGATTTTTCATAATAGCTTTGTTAGTTAGTTTTTATATGGGGTTTGAATATATCTCTCTAAAATGTGAAAGAAATTTACAAGCAAAATCGGGTAAGAGAAGTAAACTAACACCCAAAAATCGCTGCTATATTGTTCATTTTGATTTCAAAAATGGTTTTACTACTGATTCGTTGCTTCTCTCTGATATTATTAGAATGGACAAAGGTTATTTTTCATCACTTGAAGATAACTCTGATATGACAGTGCATTACAACCCTACTTTTGTAACTTCACAACAAACACGCTATCCCTTACGCAAAATTTCTAGTGTTGCCTTTACACCCGAATTGCTCAGTAAAAACTTTAATAATTTTATCACAAATAATCATCCATCGCTTAGTACTTGGGATTGGTATATGGGCTACTGGGGAGTTGTATCAGGATTTTCATTTTTAGCTCTTCTGTTTTTAGCTGTCAGTGGGCGTTATCAAATAGTAACTTTCGATAAAAAAAATCAAACATTTCAAATTAAAAATTATGGAATGTTTGGAGTAGAAGAAGAAGAGGGGAAGTGGAAAAATATTAAAAGAATCATTTATCAAAATAAAGAAACTCGCCACAAAAAAGGAATTTTCTTCTTGATGAAAGAAAAGAAAAATCCTTTAAGTAAAAAATATAGAATAAAAAAAGTGTATTTTACACGTCATACAGATAAGGCTTCTAAAAAAGTAGCACAAAGAATAGCTGATTTAGTCCGACCAATAGCACGCCCCAACTCTCCAAAAAATAAAGAAATTGTTAAAGAGTAATCTTTTTTATACCATGAGATGGGAAGTAAAAATAGTCTTTCTATTTGTATATCTAAAAAGACTGACCTACGCTAATTATGTTTGAATAGCTATTTTTCATTTTCTAGCATTTTCAAGAGCTTAGCAATACGTTTGTGTAAAAATTTTGAATCTATGTGTTCTTTTGCAACACAAACAAAGGCAAAACTATCTATATGAGATAAGTCAAAATTTGCTTTTTGCAAGCGATAACCTTCCCGAATTTGTCTTTTGATACGGTTTCTATCTACTGCTTTTTTGAAATTTCGTTTAGGAACAGAAATGAGCAAACGAGCAGGCTGAAGTTTTTTATCTTCATCTAGTGTTTTTTTAATAAAAATCAATTTGAGAGGAAAGACAAACAATGAATTCCCTTTTTTGAAAAGCATTTCTATATCTTTAATAGAAGATAGACGCTCTTTTTTTGAAAAAGTTTGCAAATTAAATTTTAGGTTTTTGTTTTGCTCTAAACACAATAAATTAAATCAAGACACAGTCTTGCACCATTAACCATTAAGCATTAACCATTAATCCTCCTCTTCTTCTTTTTTATTTACTTCTGCCATTGAAAAAGGATAGCGCAAACGAGTAAAATAGAATACCTTACGACGAGCAGGGCTATACATTTCATTTCTAACTGTTTGATAGCCAGAAACTAGATACGTATCATCGTACCAGTGCATCAAAATTTCATCTGAACGGTCAATAACTCTATCTAAGCTATCTCTTCTCGGTACTTCATATTCTGAAATAAGAGATTGTTCTTTACTTTTTACACTTTGTTTGTAAAACAGTTCTTCTTCATCTAATCTGAAAAGAGCTACTGTATCGTTTCGCACACTATAAGAGAAAAAAGGAAATATTTTATTGGTTTCAAAGTCGTCAAAATCAAACTGGTTGTCCCAAAGAAGTTTACCTTCCTTATCAAAACTGCATACCATGCCTTGCTCATATTTATAGTTAACTATTACATTAGAGCTATTGGTATTTTGCCACATATTACGATTTCCTATTCTGTTATTATATACACGAGAACCTCTTCCAAAATAAGGGTTTCCTGCCATCATGCCATTAGGAATAGCATTATTATTTTGATAAACAGGATTGTAACCTTCTAAAGATAGATAAATACGGTCTTCTTCTACTTTTAAGGGACTAATAAAATAATCGTTAGCATAGCGTATAGGAGATTTTTTCTTTCTTGCTCTTCTTACTTTTTCCTTCATTTTCTTTTGCCTTTTCTCACTTAGGTTATTGAAAAAATTATTCAAGTACGAAAAATCATAGAAGCGAAACCCATTTTCTTTTTTATTTTCTATTTTGAGGCTATAAATTCCCTGTGAGCGTTTCCATTTTGGAGTAGAGTATGTTCCAAAAACTAGCACTTCATCTTTTCCTGTTATTAAGGGGCGATAAGTTTGTAAGTTGTAATCTTTATTATCTGGAAGGGTTACATTGTAGCGTAGTTTTGCATCAAGGCTATAAAAATAAAAGAAAGAATACTTATAAGAACTATATTTTCCTGCTACAATCGCCAAAATAACATCATTTTTCGTATCTATTTCTAAACCAGCCAAATATGTGTTTTTATGTACTAATGAGGGTAACAATTGCTGTTTCCCTGTTTCTATATCTAAATGAAGTACCACTGGGTTGTTTTCTGCTTCGCCTCCTAAAAGAATAACATTTTTAGAAGCACATATTTCTGAATAGGTTGCTTTGAGTATTTTTTCATAAGTGATAATTTTCATTGTTCCATCATCAGTATTTATTCTCAATATTTCGTACTCATAACGTTGCTTATCTATTAAATAATAAATGAAATTATCTGAGATGGTATAATGGGCAATTTTGTCCTCTCCTTTCAAAGTATGTTTTTGCTCCCATATATTTTGAAACGCAGTATCGTACTTAGCAATCAGAATTTCTTTCTTAAACTTAACAAAATGGGTAAGTGATACCAATAGTCCATCTTTGCCAAGAGTTATGGCTGTATAATCAGAAAAATCAGAACCTTGTTCTGATTTGGTTGTAATTTCAGTATGGTCAATAACTTGTATTTGAGCATTAGCAGAAAAATAAAAGAGCAAAATAAAAAATAAGGATAGAAATGCCCTTAATTTAGTTAGAGTAGTATATGACATTGTTTTTTGTTTTAGTATTTTCAAAGATGAGCTGTTTTTTTACTCTAATATAACTTGAGATACAATCAAAATCAAATATTCTTTTAAAAAGCAACCTAAACACTGATTCTCTCATCTAGTTCTTAAATAGTAATTTTAATTACTTTTTTTAATTGTTGGAAAAGAAAAAAGCAACTTTTTTTAGAAGTTGCTTTTTTTATGAACATAGCCAAAACTAGATATTCATTTATAGGGTTTGAATATTTACTTAAAGTAGCCAAATATTCATGTAGTTTGAAGAAAAAATAAGGTTTTGAGATATTTGAAATGTCATCAAACTTAAAAATAGTATGAAATACATTTCAAAACATCTTTTTTCACTTGCTTTATTTTTATTCTCTATGAATCACCTACAAGCACAAGACCAAGGCATGACTTCCGAGACGCATTCAAAATATGTTGGAAAAATTGTCTTTGCCTCTGACCCAACAGCACTTAATTTCAAAAATGAAAATCCATCAAAATTCAAAACTTCATTTAGTGCAGATGAGCCAATTTATTCAAAAATATATCTTGCCAAATCACTTGCCAATACGCCTTATCAAAATGGAGATACAGAGTATGCTCTGATGGTAAATGGCTACAAAATGACTATCGATGGAAAGCCAGTAGAGTTTAAACGTACTTTTGGAGATATGCAACCCAAAATGAATGGACGTGATATATACTACTACACCGAACTAGATTTACAAAATATGGCTTCCTTCAAAGAATGGACGACGTGGAGACACTTTTTGTTGCCGAAAGAAAATGATGAAGAGTTAAAGTATGGAAATCGTAACATTTCGGCAAGAGCATTTACATTAGCGTTACTAGATTTGGAAGAGGGTACACATAATGTAAAAATAGAACTCTACGGACACAGCATGACAGAAGACAAACATACTGAGCCTGTCGCTACTGGAGAATTCGAAATTACCCTTACAGCAGAAGATAAGAAAAATCTCGCCTTCAAATACGCTGCACCACTTCCAAAAGACAAATGGCAAGGAGGTAATAAAGAACAGATTTTGAAAGAACTCGCTGTTGCTTTCGAAAACGAATTTAAAGAAAAACCTCTTTATATTGGAATCTTAGATGCAGACTGGAAAGAAGGAACGTATTCTCTAAATGGACAAAAATACCGTAAAATATCAGCGTATGCTGTTTGGGCAGATAAAGATGGAGATGGAATGAACTCTTTGACTGGCTATAACTGGATTTCAGACTATTCTAGTGGAAGCTGGACAAAACTACGTTTTGATAGTCATTGTAATACTTGTCCGAGATACAAAGTAGAATATGTAGCTATAAAAGCTCTAGCCGAAGGCTGAACTTCTGAAAAGTCTGGACAGAAAGATACAGATGTAGATAACCCTAATTCAGAAAGTGGAGGAATACCCACTTGGGCGTATGTTGTGGTGTTATCACTGATTGTAGGAGCTTTTGGATGGTTCAAGTTTGGGAAGCGTTTTGTATCTTGACTTATCTTCACACACTAAAGTGTGTGCTACATAATTAATCATCAAATTTATCTCTTTTGAAAATTCTATTTTCTAAAAAAATAATCTGGGTTTGTGTTTTGGTTTTTCTGTTCGGAAATGCTAAGGCACAGCCTTTTTTATTGCCCAAAGAAATCGAAAAAATTTATCTCATCTTAGATGAATCTCCAAAACAGGCACTCACTACCTGTGATTCTATTCTAGCCTCTCCCTCTCATCTTTCTGAAACTGATAAGGCACATTTGCATATTATCCGTAGCGACGCTTATTATTATTTAGAGGACATTTATAAGAGTAGCGAAGCAATGCAGCAGGCAATCCAACTAATGCCTTTTGATTTTCCAATATTGAAAAAAATAGAAGCCTACAATAGTTTTGGTCAAAATTTAGCTTCTTTGGGTAATCCAGATTCAGCGATAATGATTTATAAAGAGGGAATGGAATATGCTAAAAAAGCGAAAGACAGTATTCAGATTAGTAACCTTTATTTTAATATTGGTATAGAATACAAAACTAAATCTAAATTTGACAAAGCCTTAACTTATTTAGATAGCTCGTATCAGATTACACTTCTTACAAAGGATTCAGTTTCAATTTCTCATTCTCTTCGTGCAATAGGTTATCTCAATGAGTTTTATTACGATTTTCAGGCTGCTCAAAAAGCATATAGAAAAGCCCTTTCCTATACCAATATAAAAGACCCTCCGATGCGATGCGTTACTCTAACGAGCCTTGGAAATTTATTTTACCATCAAGATAAGTTAGATTCTTGTTATTTTTATATTCAAGAAGCCGAAAACTGTTACAGAACTTTATCTGACCAAAATACAATCGTTTATCTCTATAAGTTAAAATCTAAGTATTTTATCGCCACAAAAGATACAGTACAAGCAATCCAGATGTTGGATAGCGTAATTACCAAATCTGTACAAGTGGGCGACTATGAAGAATATTTAGGAGGAACATTTTTACGAGTTTCTATTGATTCAAATTATTCTAAAAAAATAAATCTTGAAAAACTTATTAGAGAAGCCGAAAAGCGAAAGATGCAAGAGCAACTAAGTTTGGGGTACAAGTTTTATGTTCAAGAACTCAAAAGGCAAGGAAGATATAAAAAGGCACTTTTCTATCAAGAAAAAGCAATGGAACTCAAATATGATTTGATGAAGGCTAGAAATCAGAAACTCGTCAAATCACAGCTTGTTAGGTTTGAAGTGAAGGAAAAGGAAAATCAGATTAAGGTTTTGAAACTTAGTAATGAACTACAAGAACAAGAAAATGAAGCAAAACTAGCTCGTTGGGTATCTATCTTTTCTGTGGTTTTGGCATTGCTTGTGGGTGGATTTTTATTTTTTCTTTACCAGAGTAAAAAAACGAGATTAGCAGCCAAGGAAAAACAACTTCGGCAGCTTTCTGAGGCTCAATCAGCAGCATTTAGAGCGCAAATGAACCCACATTTTATCTTTAATTCCCTAAATAGTATCAAAGGACTAATTATCAAAGAAGAAAATAGGAAAGCAGCCATTTATATTTCCAAATTTTCAAAGCTGGTTCGTTTAGTTTTGGAAAATAGTCAAAGAAAAGTAGTGTCACTCAAAGAAGAACTGGAAACTTTAGAACTTTATATTTTACTGGAAAAACTGCGTTTTAGAGATGAGTTTGAACATTCTATTTTTATAGAAGGAGGATTAAAAACTGAAAACATTATTATTCCACCGATTCTGATTCAGCCTTTTGTAGAAAATTCAATTTGGCACGGCTTCCGAAATAACCCTAGAAAAAATGAGCTTACCATTCAAATCACAGAGAAAAATCAAAACTTGCTAGTTTCCATTGAGGATAATGGTGTGGGAAGGCAATCAAATCAAGACAAAGAGCTTACTAAAAATCATACTTCTTATGGAATAGAAATTACTAGAAAGCGTATCGAATTTTTTTCTAAAAATAAATGTGATTTTGAACCTTTGAAATTTATAGATTTGAAAGACGAAGAGCAAAATCCTATCGGAACAAGAGTAGAACTTAAATTACCTTTAAAAAATAAGGGAGAGTAAAAATGATACAATCCATTTTAATAGATGACGAAAAATTAGCTTTGCAGACTTTGAAGTGGCAGCTAGAAGAGTTTTGCGAAGGAATAGAAGTCATTGAAGTTTTTGATAATCCAATTAAGGCAACAGAATTTCTAAGAAAAAACGAAATAGATTTATGTTTTTTAGATATTGAAATGCCAGAAATGAGTGGTTTTGAGTTTTTAAAACAGTGGGAAAATATTCCTTTTGATCTTATTTTCACAACAGCGTATAATCAATTTGCCATTCAAGCCTTTCGTGCTAGTGCCTGTGATTACCTCCTAAAGCCGATTGATGAAGATGATTTGGTAGATGCATTAGAAAAATATAAAAAACGATTTTATGATAAAGGAAAAAATCAAAATAACCATCTAAACCAACAATTGCAAGCCTTATCAGAGCAGCTTCAAAATCCTATTTCAAAAGAAAAAATCCCACTTCCCACAGCCGAAGGCGTACATATTGTAGCTCAAAAAGATATTATTCGCCTAGAAGCTGATAAAAATTATACGCATATTTTTTGCAAAGATGGAAAACAGGTTTTGGTTTCCAAGACGATTAAGGACTTAGAGAGCAGCCTTAATCCTTCACTTTTTATCAGAATCCACCAAAGTCATATTATCAATTTAGATTGTGTTAGTCTTTACAAGAAAGGAAAAAGTGGAGGGAGTATAACTTTAGAAGACAATACTTTACTGCCTGTTTCGAAATCTAAAAAAGAAGATTTGATGGAAAAACTAGGACTTTTATGAAATGGTAAGTGATAGGTGCTAAGTTGTAAGTGATTTATTCAATAATTGTTGCTCAACATATCTTAACGAGTTTTTACGTATAATTCATGAGCTTTTATTCTAATGAATAGCGATTTTTTAGTTAAATTGATGTTGGAGCTTAGTTATTAAAATTCATAAAAGAGAACAAAATGAGAAAAGGAATTGTACTAATTATATTTGTTTTTACAGCATTGGGCTGCGAACGTCGCATTGAGGAGAGTGTTGAGACAGAAAGTAAAATTTTAGAGAATGGAAAACACCTGAAAGTAGAAAAAACAAATAGAGAAACCACCAGTATTAGGCTTATCACAAAACACAATTACGGAACTACTCACAGTTTTAAGTATAAACTTTATCTGACAGATGATGAAATTGAATGGAAAGGGACAAAAAGCCAAGAGCCTAAAAAGATTGCTTATTGTAACAAAACAATTTATCTACGTGGCATAGAAAAAAACTATAAACAAATTCAAACGATTGATTCTGTTACAAATGACACACTCTATAATTCATATTATGAAATGGAGGAGTTTTTTTTGGAGAGTATAGACAAACGTTACTTCTTTAAGAATTTTGGAACACAAAAGTGGGTAAATATCTCTGATTCAGCATATAAATCTGTTATAAAAGATTGTAAGGAGTATGAAATTCCGAATGATAATGAACTGAAACTTTGAGTGATAAGTTGTAAGTGGTAAGTTATGTATTCCTCTTCAAGTTCTTTTTTTGTGTTTTTGATGATAGTGGTAACAATACTCATTATTGATTTTGCATCCTTATGAATACTCTCAAACTGTTCAGTAGAAAGGTAATCTGTTTCACTTAGTAACTCTAACCAGTACAAGGTTTCATTGCTTTCTTTTTGAGCGATTGCCATTTTATGTATAAAATCTTTTTTTGTTTCTGCGTGCTCGGCTTCTCTTATCATCGCTCCGATACTCGTACCACTTCGTAATAGCTGTTTCGACAAAACATACTCTTTTTTCTCATCTTTCAAGAACTTATATAGCTTGATAATACGAACAGCAAATTTTGAAACTTCTATCTTTTATCGGATTATTCATTTGTAAAAGTTGTAGGTGGATAAAGTACAATATACAATCAAATGACATTATTTCCTATCACTTACCACCTACAACTTATCACTTTGCGTTTACGCTGAAACTAAACCTGCTCCTTCTTTAATTTCATCTACTACCGATGGGTCAAGAAGTGTAGAAGTATCTCCTAAGTTAGAAATATCTCCTTCGGCTACTTTACGAAGAATACGTCTCATAATTTTTCCAGAACGAGTTTTTGGAAGCCCTGAAACAATCTGTATTTTTTCTGGCTTGGCAATCGCTCCAATGTGTTGAGAAACAGTTTTTAAAATTTCAGCTTTCAGCTCTTCTTCCGATTTGGATGTGTTTTCATCACAAATAACAAAAGCATAAATGCCTTGTCCTTTTATTTCGTGTGGATAGCCTACTACTGCCGATTCGATGACATCTTCGTGCTGATTGATAGCATCTTCTACTTCTGCTGTTCCCATTCGGTGTCCAGAGACATTAATCACGTCATCTACACGTCCTAATATTCTGTACATTCCATCGTGGTCTCTTTTACAGCCATCACCTGTAAAGTAGTAGCCTTTATACGTAGAAAAGTAGGTTTGTTTGCAACGCTCATGGTCGCCATACGTAGTTCGTAATATACTTGGCCAAGGATGCTTGATACATAGGTTTCCTTCTACATTATTTCCTTTGATTTCGTTTCCATCTGCATCCAAAAGTACTGGCTGAATACCAGGAAGAGGAAGAGTAGCGCAAGTAGGTTTATTTGGTGTAACCCCAGCCATGTTTGAAATCATCATTCCTCCTGTTTCGGTCTGCCACCACGTATCTACAATCGGACAATTTCCTTTTCCAATATGCTGATGATACCAATGCCATGCTTCTTCATTGATAGGTTCGCCTACCGTTCCCAATACTCTCAAAGAAGATAAGTTGTATTTTTCTACGTATTCTAAACCTTTTGCTTGTAGCGCACGAATTGCTGTAGGAGCAGTATAAAAAATAGAAACCTTGTATTTATCTACAATTTCCCAAAAACGACCTGCATCTGGAAATGTAGGTACTCCTTCAAACATCATAGTTGTTGTTCCAGCCAAAAGTGGTGCATAGACAATATAAGAATGCCCTGTAATCCAACCAATATCAGCCGTACACCAATAAACATCATTATCTTGAAGTTGAAAAACATTCTCAAAACTATATTTAGTATAAACCATATATCCACCAGCGTGATGAACAACACCTTTTGGTTTTCCAGTAGAACCCGAAGTATAAAGAATAAATAATGGGTCTTCAGCATCTATAATTGTTGCAGGGCAAAATGAGTCAGCTTTTTCTAATTCTTCGTGCCACCAAATATCTCTACCTTCTTTCATGGTAATTTCCGATTCAGTACGCTTCAAAACAATTTGTTTTTCAATAGAAGGACAAGTTTCTAAGGCTTCATCTACTACATTTTTAACATCAAAAGTTCTTTTTCCTCTAAAATTTCCATCCGAACTCAAAACTACTTTTGCTTGTGCGTCGTTGATTCTGTCTGCCAAAGCCGAAGACGAAAATCCTGCAAAAACTACTGAATGAATTGCTCCAATTCTAGCACACGCCAAAACACCTATCGCCAATTCGGGAACCATAGGCATATACAAAACAACTCTATCTCCTTTTTCTACTCCGTTATTTTTTAAAACATTGGCAAACTGACATACTTTTTCATGTAATTGTTTATACGTAAATTCTATTTCGTCTTCATCTGGACTGTTGGGTTCCCATATCAAAGCTACTTTATCTCCTTTTGTAAGCAAATGACGGTCTAGGCAGTTTTCTGTGATGTTGAACTTTGCACCTTCAAACCATTTTACAGAATAATCTTCAAAATTATAATCCAATACATTGTCCCATTTCTTATGCCAAGCAAAAGTTTCTGCTATTTCTTCCCAAAAACGTGTTGGGTTTTCTACACTTTTTCTATAAGCTGTAGTGTAATCTTCTAAGGTTCTGATTCTCATGATTGTGTGTATTTTTATTAGGTGTGTAATTAAAGAATCAAAAGCAGGTAACTGAGTCTAACCCTGCTTTTTCATATCTCAATCTACTAAAAATAAAAACAGATTACCTAAATAAATATATTATTTTAGCGATGTATAGTTATGCTTTATCAAAAATAAATTCTAAAAATATGACATATTGCAGTATAAAGTATTGATTTTTACATAGAACGCCTTTTATTGTTTATAATTAGCTTCGCTGAATAAATACTTTACAATTAATCATTTATCGTTCAAAGAATATGGCAAATAACAAACTTTTAGTAGATGAACGCCAAGCCGACCTTGGTAATTTTATGGTGGGTAGGTTACTCCCCTTTCGCCAAAAAAGACAGGTTGGTGCTTTTACATTTATAGACCACATGGGACCTGCAAAATTTGGGAATGGAACGTACTTAGATGTAAACCAACATCCACATATTGGACTTAGCACCCTTACCTATCTCTTTGAAGGAGAAATAGAACATAGAGACAGCACAGGGAGCGTTCAAGTCATAAAGGCAGGCGATGTCGGTTTTATGACAGCAGGAAAAGGTGTTACGCACACGGAAAGAACTCCACAAAACCAACGAACAAGAGAAATTTTTTCTATGCATGGGTATCAGATTTGGGTTGCTTTGCCAAAAGACAAAGAAGAAATAGAACCTCGTTTTGATTTTTTTGAAAGTTCCCAAATTCCCACTTGGAAGGAAAATAATGTTACTTTCAAACTGCCTGCTGGAAATGCTTTTGGAAAATCTGCACCACTTCAAGGATATTCTTCTCTTTTTATGGTTGATATTTATGCACATAAAGAAACTACCATTGACTTAAGAAACCAACTAAAAGGAGAAGTTGCCTTTGTTATCGTAAGAGGTTCTATCACAAGTGAAGGGCAGAAAGTAGAGGCAGGACAAATGCTAATTAGCAAAACAGACGAAGAATGCGAAATCTGTTTAGATAAAGACACTCAGCTTTTACTCTTTGGTGGAGAACCTCTGCCAGAAGAACGTTATCTGTCTTGGAATTTTGTTTCTCATAGTAAGGAACGTTTGAAAAAAGCAAAAGAAGACTGGCAAAACAAAAAATTTCCAAAAGTAGAAAATGATGATACTTATATTCCTTTTCCAACAATGAAAAAACTCAGAGAATAAAGCAAAAATAATTTACTGCTAAATTAATATAGGTATGCTAATTATAGATAGCTATGCAATGTAACTTTTGTATAGCTACTTTTTTTTTGTATTTTCAGAAAATAATACACACAAATACTTTTAAAAATGAATCCTTACCAACTTCCCGATTGTCCACGCTGCCAAAGTAATGGGGTTATAAAGAGTGGAAAAATACGAAGCAAACAACGTTTCCTTTGCAAGACCTGCAACTACTATTTTACTGTTCAAAAAGAGGGAAAACGAATAGATAGTTATTATGTTATAAAAGCTCTACAACTCTATTTAGAAGGACTTTCTTACCGAGAGATTGAACGCATTATCGGAGTTAGTCATGTTTCAGTTATGAACTGGGTTAGGGAATACAAAATCGTACGTCCCAAAATGAGAGAATATCGTCCTACTTATAAAATTCTCAAACATAGTGAGATGTTAGATTTTTTAGCGCAAAGAGATGCGCTTTCAAACTCTAGTATGCTCATTACACCCTTAGGAGATAAATTTATGGTAATTAAGTGGGAACGGTTTTAATGAAATGATGAATTGTGAGTGATGAATGAAATGCACTTAAATTAAAAGTAAAGTCTTGTATTTTTATTTATCACTAACCATTTTTAATTTATTATTTTTTTTAAGTATCTCTTTTTAACAAAAAACTATCTATAGTTTGGGAAGTAGATAGGCTTGTGCGTATCATTGAGGAAGCAAACAACACAAAATAAAATTTCTTAATACACACAAACCTATTATAAAATGAAACTATTAAAACTCAAAATGCTTGTGTTTTGTTTGGTTTTATTGAGCTTTAACCAAATTACATTTGCGCAAGAAGAAACTGAAAAAAAAGAGATTGACCATTCCTACAAGCCTCTTACACTTAAATTAGATGATAGTGGAAACAAATATATACGTTTCCTAACTTGGCATCAGTTCTGGGTGCGCTCTACACAAAACAACCCAAACAGTTTAGATATTACAGGACAACCTTCCGATAATTCTTTTGATATTGGTCTTCGTCGTTCCCGTGTGCTGATGTTTGCACAGATTTCTCCTCGTTTTCTGATTCTTACTCATTTTGGACTCAATAATCAGACGTTTAGAAATGGAGGAATTAATGGTGCAACAGGAAAAAAACCACAAATCTTTATGCACGACGCTTGGACAGAGTTTAAAGTTGCTGATGAACTATATTTGGGCAGTGGACTTCATTACTGGAATGGTATTTCAAGAATGACAAATGCCAGTACTCTTAATTTTTTGGCTGTTGATGCTCCTATTTTCAACTGGGCAACAATTGAACTTACAGACCAGTTTGCTCGTCAGTTTGGAGTCTATGCCAAAGGAAAAATCGGAGGTTTTGATTACCGAATAGCTCTAAATAAACCTTTTGCAGCAGGAGGGCTGTCTGAAGAACTAGCTGATGATGGCGTAGCAAGAAATGTTTTGAACGATAATTTAGCTGTACAAGGTTATTTCAACTACCAATTTTTTGATAAAGAATCAAATAAACTACCTTATTTTGTTGGAACATATATGGGGGCAAAGAAAATCTTTAATATTGGAGCAGGTTTTCATTATCACCCAGAAGCAACTGGTGTAAAACAAGCAGGAGAAGCAGAAGCAGAACTACAAAATATTTCACTTTTTGCTGTAGATGCTTTCCTAGACATGCCTTTAGGAAGTGGAGGAGTTACAGCCTATTCTGCTTTTTATAATTACAATTTTGGAGACAATTATCTTCGTAATGTAGGAATTATGAATATTTCTACTGGAGGCAATGCCCAACCTACTATCGGAACAGGTTCAATTTTCTATACACAGGCAGGTTATGCTTTCAAAAAATTCCAAAATGGAACACAGTTTCAGCCCTTCGCAGCCTACACTTACAAAAATTTTGAAGCTCTCAACGACCCTTCTTCACAATTTGATATTGGAGCAAATTATTTTATAAATGGACATCATGCCAAAATAACACTTCAATATTCGCAGCGTCCTGTTTATGCAGCAGGAAACCTAGATGGTTCAAGAGGAGAGATTATCCTTCAAACGCACATTTGGCTTTAGTCAGTTAGCAGTAAAAAGTTATCACTAACCAGTTAAATACAGAGGAGGTAATTTTTTACAAGCTAACATAAGAACTATTTTACATTACAACTTAACTCTATTTTTACTCTAATTCTACACTTTAACTAAAGCAGTTGAGGTAAGCATAAGAAAAAACTGCTAACTGTTTACTCACAACTGGTAACTGAAATAACTATGAAAGATAACAATCAAAAAAAACTCATGGATGCGTATTGGAAAAAAAACCTTTCCTATTTGGCTATCCTTCTCACTATTTGGTTTTTAGTTTCCTATGGCGCCGGAATTTTGTTTGCCGATGTGCTCAATACTATCAGAATAGGAGGTTTTAAACTTGGTTTTTGGTTTGCCCAGCAGGGTTCTATTTATATTTTCGTCGTCTTGATTTTTGTTTATGTTTGGCTAATGAACAAATTAGATAAAGAATTTGATGTAGATGAGAAATAAATGGTAAATGAAATACAAATTCAGACTACTATCAAAATAGGGCTTATGATTTTTCTCCCCTCTTGTCAGAGGGACTAGCCGTTGTTGGTGAGAACACCAATGACAGAATATTATAACACACATCACAAAAAAAACATTAATTATTATGAGTATTCAAGTTTGGACATATATATTGGTAGGCTTGACTTTTGCCCTTTACATTGGGATTGCAATATGGTCAAGAGCTGGTTCTACAAAAGAATTTTATGTAGCTGGAGGAGGCGTTTCGCCACTCGCTAACGGAATGGCAACAGCAGCAGACTGGATGTCAGCAGCTTCGTTTATCTCTATGGCAGGGATTATTTCATTTAGTGGATACGATGGTTCGGTTTACTTAATGGGTTGGACAGGAGGTTATGTACTTTTAGCACTCGTCTTGGCTCCTTATCTCAGAAAGTTTGGAAAATTTACTGTACCAGATTTTGTAGGAGATAGATATTATTCAGATACAGCACGTTTGGTAGCTGTTGTTTGTGCGCTTTTTGTTTCGTTTACGTATGTGGCTGGTCAGATGCGTGGTGTAGGAGTTGTATTTGCTCGTTTCTTAGAAGTTTCTGTTGAATGGGGCGTAGTGATTGGAATGTGTATCGTATTTTTCTATGCTGTTTTGGGAGGAATGAAAGGAATCACTTATACACAAGTAGCACAATACTGTGTTTTGATGTTTGCCTTTTTAGTACCTGTAATTTTTATTTCTATACAAGTAACAGGAAATCCGATTCCACAATTAGGTTTTGGAGGAACAGTAGCTGGAAGTGATGTATATTTATTAGATAAATTAGATGGTCTGAATCAAGAATTAGGTTTTACAGCTTATACCGACGGCAAGAAAAGTACAATAGATGTATTTTTCATTACAGCAGCTCTAATGGTAGGAACGGCTGGACTTCCACACGTAATTGTACGTTTCTTCACAGTTCCTCGTGTAAAAGACGCTCGTATTTCGGGTGGTTATGCACTTATTTTTATTGCATTACTTTATACTACTGCACCTGCTCTTGCTGCTTTTGCTCGTACAAATCTTATTGAAACGGTTAGTAACAAAGAATATGCTGCAATGCCAGCTTGGATAAGCAACTGGGAAAAAACAGGGCTTTTGGGTTGGGTAGATAAAAACGACGATGGAAAAATTCAGTATGTAGCAGGAAATGCTGTAACAGGAAAACCAGAATTCGTAGAAGGACAAAAAGGAAAACACGGACAGCTAGTAATTGCTAATCCAGACCCTTCTTCAAAAAATGAGCTTTACATTGATAGAGATATTATGGTACTTGCCAATCCAGAAATTGCAGGTCTTCCTAATTGGGTGGTGGCACTTATTGGAGCAGGTGGATTAGCAGCAGCACTTTCTACAGCAGCAGGACTTCTTTTGGTAATCTCTTCTTCTGTTTCGCACGACCTTTTGAAAAAAGTAGTGATGCCAAATATTTCTGAAAAAGGTGAACTTATAGCAGCCCGTGTTGCAGCAGCCGTAGCTGTAACAATTGCAGGACTTTTTGGAATCTATCCTCCTGGATTTGTAGCACAAGTAGTAGCCTTTGCCTTCGGACTGGCAGCAGCGTCTTTCTTCCCTGCGATTGTGATGGGAATTTTTTATAAACGAATGAACAAAGAAGGTGCGATTGCTGGAATGGTGGTTGGTCTTGCCTTTACAATCGCCTATATTGTTTATTTCAAATTTATTTCTCCAGAACTGAATGTTGCAGAAAATTGGCTCTTCGGAATTTCTCCTGAAGGAATAGGAACATTAGGAATGGTCTTGAATGTTATTGTTTCGGTTGCGATTGCACAATTTACTCCTGCACCTCCTCAAGAGGTACAAGATATTGTGGAAGATATTCGTCTGCCTCGTGGGGCTGGAGCTGCCATAGACCATTAAAATTTTTCAGTTACCAGTTTACAGTTATCAGCTAATACCATTTACTTGGAATAATATAAAAAAACAGTAAGAAGAGTTTACTTTATCAAAAAACTGTATTTAACTGGTTACTCATTACTGGTAACTGCTAATTGAATTATGAAATTCTCACGAAATTTATTGATACTGACTACACTAATGATTGTTCTTTTCAATCAGCCCATACTGGGAATGTTCAATAAGATAAAATGGGTAGAGAGTGTTCCGACTGCTTTTTTCTATCTATTTGGTGTGTGGTTTGTTTCAGTTATTCTTTTAATCATTTTGATTTATCAATGGAAACGCTGAAACGATGTGAAGGTCGGAAACCATTGAAGAGCCATCTTTTTAAGATGGTTTTTCTTTTTTCTTAAATTAAAGACTCTACCTCCTTTACAATATCCTTCGTAGAAAACGGTTTTGTAATATAGGAATCTGCCATTGTTAAACCTTTTGCAATGTCGGCAGGCTGGGTTTTGGCTGTTAAGAAAATAACTTTTATATGTTTTAGGTCTTCGTCTTTTCGGATAAACTGGCAGACTTCATAACCATCCATTTCTGGCATCATAATATCTAAAATTACAGCCTGTGGTTTTTTATCTTGAATAATATCAACGGCTTCTTTTCCATCTCGTGCTATAAAAACTTCATATCCATTTTTTCGCATCAAAAAATCAAGGGAAAGTAAAATATTGGGCTCATCATCGGCTATTAAAATTCTTTTCATTGTTTTTGTCTTTTAGTTTTTGGGAAGTTGTGTATTTATGGAACACGGATAATACGGATTAAACTGATAAGACACAGATTTTATTGCAGTATCTCACATTTAACATTATCTTTCGAATAACGTCGTTTGTATAAAACTGTTTTTCTTATTTTGCTAATATTAATCTCTAAAATAGTTATGTAGAGTTAGTCAAAGGCAAGCCTTTTGAGCTACACTTATCATTTATCACTAACAATTTATCATTCCAATTTCGTGTATTCCGAACTTTTATTATTTCTTATTTCTATTATTTATTTAGCCATTCTGTTCGGTATAGCTTTTCGTACAGAATATAGTAGTTTGTTATTTTGGAAAAATAAATATCAAGATAAAAAGCAAAAAGTCCAAAAGTCAAAAACAACTTACTTAAAACCCTTTATATATGCGCTTTCAATGGGGGTATATTGCACTGCTTGGACATTTTATGGAAGTGTAGGACAGGCTGCTACTTCTGGTTTGGGTTTTCTGACAACTTATATCGGTGTTTTACTAACCATTCCCCTTTGGTGGTTTGTTTTGAGGAAAATAATCAGGATTAGTAAGGCAAAAGGAATTACAACTCTTGCTGATTTTATTTCAGCACGTTATGGAAAAAGTGTAGCATTAGGAAGGTTAATAACCGTTTTGTGTGTGCTAGGAATTGTACCTTATATTTCAGTACAGATAAAAGCAATTTCATTAAGTATTGAGGTTCTGACAGGAACAGAGGCAGGAACATTTTTTCCTAATCTTTGGATAACTGATACAGCATTTTATGCAACACTATTACTCGGTTTTTTTACGATACTTTTTACTACTCGCAACTTGCAAAGCGACAATAAAAACAGAGGAATGATAGCTGCCATTGCCTTCGAATCGGTAGTAAAACTTGTAGCTTTTCTTATCGTAGGACTTTTTATTGTTTATGGAATGTTTGATGGGGTGATTTCTATTTTTGAAAAAGTTGCGACCGACCCAAAATTAGAACAACTTACCATCATTCAGCATGAGAAAAGCAGTAGCGAATGGTTTTGGTATTTGCTTTTGTCTGCATTAGCCATTTTTCTTTTGCCTCGCCAGTTTCAAGTTTCGGTAGTAGAGAATGAAGACGAAAAACATATTCTTTCTGCCAAATGGGTTTTTGCTTTGTACCTTTTTCTTATCAATTTTTTAGTCTTGCCGATTGCATTAGGAGGAAAAATATGGTTCGAAAATTCGATGGCTGCTATGAATCCAGATATGTTTATGCTTAGTTTGCCTTTGGCATCTGATATTCCTGCAATGGCTTTATTTTCGTATTTGGGAGGTTTTTCTGCTGCTACAAGTATGATTATTGTCTCAACGGCAGCCCTTAGCACAATGATTTCAAACAATTTGATGCTTCCCAACTGGGTTTCTGATTTTGATTGGAAAAACCCAAATTACAAGGCTATCAATACAATAAAGTGGTTTCGTAGAATTGGTATTTTACTGATTCTATTTTTAGCATATCTTTATTTTAGAGTGATAGGAGAAGTCTCTTCTTTGGTTTCGGTCGGAATGGTTTCATTTGCTGCCATTGCACAACTTGCGCCTGCCTTTTTTGGTGGTATTTTTTGGAAAAGGGGAACAAAAAAAGGTGCTTTTGCAGGAATTGTTATTGGTTTTCTGATTTGGGGATATACGCTTATTGTGCCTTCCTTTGTCCAAAGTGGTTTTATTTTAAATTTTTGGGAGTCGGATAATATAATTTTACAATTATTAAATCCGAATGCACTTTTTGGACTAGATAGTTTAGATTCCATTTCTCAAAGTGTATTTTGGTCACTTTTACTCAATAGCTTTTTCTATGTTTTGATTTCTATAAATAACAAGCAGTCGGCTACTGAACGCAATGAAGCTGAAATTTTTGTAGATATTTTTAAATATTCTAACCGTTTTGAAAGTGCTGTTTTGTGGAAAGGTAAAGCCTATTTTTCAGAAGTAAAAGAGCTTTTAAATAGTTTTTTAGGTAAAAAACGAGCGGCTTTTTTATTAGACCATTATCACAAAACCAACTCAAAAGAAGAGGAAAGTTACCCTTCAAGATTGCAAGAACAAAACAGTTTAGCAGATTCTCGTTTGCTGACATTTGCCGAACGAATGCTTGCTAGTGTAGTGGGGGCTGCTTCTGCTCGGATATTGGTTTCTTCACTCCTACACGAACAAGAAACAGTAGCGATGGAAGAAGTTATCACTATTTTAAAAGAATCTCAAGATGTGCTTTCCATCAACCGAGAGCTGCGTCAAAAATCTATGGAACTCCAACGGCTCACAAGAGAGTTGGAAGCCTCAAATAAAAAACTTAAAGAACAAGATAGAATAAAAGATGATTTTGTTTCAACAGTTACCCACGAACTTCGAACACCTATTACAGCGATTAGAGCATTGTCTGAAATTGTTTATCAAAACCCAGATTTGGAAGAGGAAGAAAGGCAAAGTTTTTTAGCAAATGTGGTAAGTGAGTGTGAAAGATTGAGTCTATTGATAAATGAAATTTTGGACATTGAAAGTTTTGACAATGACGAAAAAAATGAAGGTTTTATATTAGAGATGAAAGAGTTTGATTTGAGAAAACTGATAGGACAAGTCTTTAAAATTATGAAACCTTTAGCAGATGAAAAAAATATAAAGTTAGAAACAGAGTTTCTGCTTGAAAATCAAGTAGAAAAAGAAATTATTGTAATAGCAGATGAAAAGCGCATTGAGCAGGCTCTTATCAATCTAGTTTCGAATGCTATCCATCACATGAGATTTGATAAAAATGAAATTCCGAAGGAAAGAACAGATTTAATAGCAAATACAGATTTTCCCAATTATAAAATCAAGATAAAAACAGAAGTGGAAAAAGAATTTTGGCAAGTTTCTATTTCAGATAATGGAAAAGGTATTACAGATGAAAACCAAAATTCTATTTTTGAAAAATTTCATCAAATCAGAGATAAAAACAATAGAAAACCAAAAGGAACAGGCTTAGGACTTAGCATTACTAAAAGAATTGTGGAGGCTCACTTTATAGAAGTTATGAGTAAAAATGGAACGGTGCAGAAACAAATGGGAAAAATATGGATAGAGAGCAAAATCAATGAAGGAACTGTTTTTTATATGAAATTATTTAGATAGAATAACGTAAATTAAAGTACTGGACATCCATAGATATTTGCTCTTATGTGAGGCACAGAACAGGGAAATATACCATTTGTTGGTATTTTAACGTGAACTCGGAATTATGTTTGATGATTATCAATGAGTTATGGTATTCTTTTAATCTTCAGTACTGTCCTTTGGGCTGACCTTGATTAAAAGTAGGTCAGTCTCGTTAGAGCAGACCTAAAATAGTTTTTGTAGTGTATAGAGAAGCATTTAAGATTGGTTTTTAATCCCAAGTTTACGTTATTTTAGCAAAGCGACACCAACAACTTTTTATATTCATGTTCAGTACTCTAAAGGTAAATTTATATTTTATAATCTAGTTCATTTTTTTTATTTTTGAAATATTATTTTTATCAAAATCTACTCACAAGCTAAAAATTATTAATTATGAAAATAGGAGTTTTATTATCTGGTTCTGGCGTTTACGACGGTGCAGAAATTCAAGAATCTGTATTAGTCTTACTCGCACTTTCGCAAGCAGGAGTAGAATATTTTTGTATTGCTCCCAATATTGAGCAGCATCATGTTATCAATCATCTCAATGGTGAGGAAATGAACGAGAAGCGAAACGTTTTGACAGAAGCTGCACGTATCGCACGAGGAAATATAAAAGATTTGGCAGAAATAACAGCCAATGATATGGATGGTTTAGTGATGCCAGGAGGTTTTGGGGTGGCAAAAAACTTTACCAAATGGGCTTTTGAAGGAGCAAACGGAGAAATAAATGCAGATGTGAAAAGATTGGTAAATGAAATGGTAAAGCAACATAAACCGATTGCAGCCGTGTGTATGTCACCTACAACAGTAGCTAAGGCTTTAGAAGGAACGGGTATAGAAGCTAATTTAACAGTAGGAACAACACAGGAAGCCTCGCCTTATCAGATTGCAGATATCAATGGAGAGATGGAAAAAGTAGGAGCAAAACCAGAGATGTGTTCGGTTACTGAAGTAATTTCAGACGATGCCAATAATATTGTTTCTTCGCCTTGTTATATGATGGAAGCAAGCATTAGTGAAGTCAATGAAGGAATTCAAAAAACGATTGCCAAACTGGTAGAAATGGTAGCTCTGCAAACAGAAAGTTAAACCAATTTAGAAGGTGGAGTGAAGCAAGATAGAAGTATAACTACAATTTGAGATTTTGCTTTACCGAATGAATCTGGCTTTTAACCGATGAGTGCTTTGTTTATATCGAAGAAAGAAATCTTGTATCAATTCTTGACGTATATTAGCATAACGATTAAGACAAAGAAACAGAAATTTGATTTAATGTCTTTGACTTAATTATAAAAACTTTGAGGAAATTCTAAGAAAGAGTAGAACAAAAGCCAAGAAGAGGGCAAATAGAAAAGCACCTTTTCAGAAATGAGTTTTGATTTCAAAATTTCTTAAAAAAGATGCTTAGTTTTTAGGATAGGATTGATTGAAATAAGTCAGTAAGTTTATTACTGACTTATTTTTTTGCGTTTATTTTTGCAAACATTTGTAAGATACTATTTTA